>JAWOEG010000035.1:0-19596 GCA_046482875.1 Eubacteriales bacterium
AAGCCATATGAGTTCTGTAAGCGAATTACAGGCTGCTAAAATACAAAAGTATTATATCAAAGGGAAAGAATCAGAAGAAAAAAAGGATGAAGTTAAAAAGGCCAAAAAGGGATTTAAGAAAAAAAACCAAGGGAAAAAAAGGTGATTATAAAAGTAAAGAAGATGAAGAAAATCCTACAGAATTTGAAATAGGTGAGACTATAAGTGTAAAAGAAATATCTGAATTATTTACTGTTGATTCCAATGAAATTATTAAAAAATTAATGTCATATGGTGTTATGGCGACAATAAATGAAGAAATAGATTTTGATACTGCAGTAATTTTAGCAGAAGAGTTTGATTATACAGTTATAAAAAAAGAGGAAGAAAATCAATTTGAAATGATGTTAGAAGAGCTTGATTTTGAAGATGATGAAGAAGATTTAAAATTAAGACCTCCAATTATTACAGTTATGGGTCATGTTGATCACGGTAAAACTTCTTTGTTAGATGCCATTAGAGATACCCATACAGCAGACCAAGAAGCTGGTGGAATAACTCAGCATATTGGAGCATCAGTTATTGAAAAAGATGGTAGAAAAATGACTTTCATAGATACACCGGGCCACGAAGCTTTTACAGAAATGAGATCAAGAGGTGCTCAAGTTACAGATATAGCTATACTCGTAGTAGCAGCAGATGATGGAATAATGCCTCAAACAGAGGAAGCTATAAACCATGCTAAAGCTGCAGAAGTTCCAATTATAATTGCAATTAATAAAATTGATAAAGACAATGCCAACCCAGATAGGGTAAAACAAGAACTAACTGAACACGGATTAGTTCCAGAAGAATGGGGTGGGGAAACTATATGTGTAGAAGTATCTGCATTAAAGAAGCAAGGCATAAAGGAATTACTAGAGATGATTTTGCTGGTTGCAGACATACAGGAAATCAAAGCAAATGCAGACAGAGAAGCAGTAGGTGTCATTATAGATGCCAGACTTGACAAAGGAAGAGGTCCTGTTTCAACAGTGTTATTAAAAAAAGGGACTTTGAATAAAGGAGATTTTGTTCTAGTTGGCGCTGCATACGGCAAGATAAGAACAATGGTAGGACATAAAGGTGAGAGAATAGAACAAGCTGGCCCATCGTATCCAGTAGAAATCACAGGATTATCTGATGTGCCTGAAGCTGGAGAAATATTATATGCTGTTGAAGATGAAAAGTTAGCCAAAAATTTAGCATCTATTAAAAAAGAAAAAATTAAAGAAGATGAAAACAAGAGAAAAGGTAAAGTTTCTTTGGAAGATTTATTTGAGCAAATCAAAGATGGAGAAGTAAAAGATTTAAATATAGTTATTAAAGCAGATGTTAGAGGATCTATAGAAGCCGTAAAACAGTCTTTAGAAAAGTTAAGTATTGAAGAAGTTAAAGTAAATGTTATACATAGCGGTGTAGGTGGAATAAACGAAAATGACGTGATGTTAGCTTCAGCATCTAATGCTATTATAATAGGATTCAACGTAAGACCTACTAACCAGGCAATAGAACTATCAAAAGCTGAAGAGGTTGAAATTAAAACGTATAGAATCATTTACAACGCTATAGAAGATATTGAAGCAGCGGTAACAGGAATGCTAGAACCTGAGTTTGAAGAAATAATGGAAGGCAGAGCTCTTGTAAGAGATATATTTAAAGTTCCAAATGCTGGAACTGTAGCAGGTATATACGTACAGCAGGGTAATATAAGCAGGAATTCTCAAATAAGATTACTTAGAAATAACGTAGTTGTTCATGAAGGTAAAATTTCATCATTAAAAAGATTTAAAGATGATGTAAAAGAAGTAAAAACTGGATATGAATGCGGACTAGGAATTTATAACTACAATGATGTTAAAAAAGGCGATGTAATAGAAGCTTTTGTAATTAAAGAAGTAGAAAAGTAGGTGACAAAATGAAACAAAAAAGACTTTACAGAATAACAGAAGAAATAAAGAGAGACCTTAGTCTTATAATAAAAAAGAAATTGAATGACCCTAGAATAAGCGAACATATAACAATTTCACATGTTGATTTAACAGAAGATTTAAAATTTGCTAAGATATATATATCATCAATAGAAAGCATGGACAAAAGAGATAAGTTTGCTGATATTTTAAATAATGCAAAAGGTTTCTTAAGAACAGAATTAAGTAAAGTTTTAAAAACAAGGACTGCACCAGAATTAAAATTTTACGTAGATGAAACTATTGAAAATGGTGTAAGAATAAACAAACTATTAAATGATATTAAAAAATCAGAGGTAGAAAATGATTAATCAAGAAAACATCAATAAACTAGACTATTTAATTCAAAATTCAAAAAAAATAGCTGTAGTAGCCCATGCTGATCCCGATGGAGACAGCATAGGTTCTATTATGGCATTAAGAGAAATACTTAGACTTAGAAATAAAGATGTAGATTTTTATATTAATGGGGAAATACCATTTAATTATAAATTCATGAAAGATGTGGAAAAAACTTCTACTTATAATGAAAATTTAGAATATGATTTATTTTTTGCTCTAGATTCATCAGATAAAGAAAGATTAGGTAAAAATTCTTCAATAATAGATAATTCTAATAAAACAGTATGTATTGACCACCACAAAACAAATGAAGGATATTGTGACTTGAATATAATAGAACCTGATTACAGTTCTACTGGAGAAATAATATTTGATATCTTTAATAGATTGAATTATGAAATTAATAAAATAGCTGCTGAAAATATATTTATATCCATAATAACTGATACTGGAAAATTTATATATGATAATGCAGGATACAAGACTTTTGAAAATGTCAGTAAACTATTGAAAATGAACATAGATAAAAGTGAAATAATAAAGAAGTTATATAGTAGTGAACCAAAAAATATTTTCAAATTAAAGTCTGATGTATTTAATTCAACAGAATTTTACTTTGAAGATAGAGTAGCACTATCTTGTTTATCTCAAAGTATTTTAAAAGATTATAGTTTAGGTTTAAAAGATATAGATGGACTAGTTGAAAGATTAAGAGATATTGAAAATGTAGAAATCTCAATACTAATAAAAGAATTAAAATCTAAAACATACAAAATAAGCATGAGGTCTTTAGGAAGTGCTGATGTATCAAAGGTATGTGAAGTTTTTGGCGGTGGTGGACATAAAAATGCTGCTGGATTTAAAATTGACAATATAGAATATACTGATTTAAAAAACAAGATAATCAAAGAAGTTGAAAAAAATGCATTATAATGGAGTCGTAAATGTACTTAAACCCACTGGAATGACCTCCCATGATGTAGTAAATAAAATAAGAAAATTAACGGGTCAGAAAAAAGTTGGTCATACCGGTACTTTGGATCCTGATGTAGCAGGCGTATTGCCTATATGTATAGGTAAAGCTACTCGAATTTCCAGCTTTCTAATGGAAGGAAATAAAAAATATATCTGCGAATGTATTTTAGGTTTAATGACTGATACATTAGATATTTATGGTAAAATAGTTAAAAAAGATGAGAATTTAAAAATAAGTATGGAAGATATAATAAATGTTATTGAAGAAGCTAAAAACATTGACAAGCAAAAGCCACCAATGTATTCTGCTGTTAGGTACAATGGTAAAAAATTATATGAATATGCTAGAAAAAATCAAGAAGTAAAAGTTAAAGATAGAAAAATTAATATATTAAACTTACAATTAAAGAAGTTTGAAAAAAACAGAATTTTTTTTGAAGCGGAAGTTTCTAAAGGAACCTATATGAGGGTCTTATGCAATGATATTGGTCAATTGCTGGGCACATATGGAACTATGGGTAAATTAATTAGGATAGAATCTAAAGGTTTGAAGATAGAAGAAAGCTATACATTAGAAGAATTGGAAGAAAAAGCCCTTAATAATAAATTTGGTTCTTGCATGATACCTATAGAAAGTGCTTTGAAATTAAAATCCATAATAATATCTAAAAATAATGTTGAAAAAATAAAAAATGGAGTATTTATAGATATACCAGAAAAATATCAAAATTATGAATATCCTTTTTACATTTTTTCTGATAATAAACTTTTAGGCTTGGGAGAATATAGGGGAAATAAGGTAAAATTAAAAAAACAACTACGTTAGGTGATAAATATGAATGAAAAAATTGTAGCAGCTATTGGTAATTTTGATGGTGTTCATATGGGACATGATAAAATTATAAAAAAATGTATAGACATAGGGAATAAGAATAATATTCCTAAACATATTATAACATTTGATTATAATGACAATTTCTTTAAAAAATTTGACAAAAGAACTAAAAAAATCTATGGTGAACTTGGTAAGCAAAAGATTTTAAATTACTATAATATTGATGGAATAATTAGCATTAAACTTACAAAAGAAATATCTAATATGGAACCAGAAGATTTTGTTAAAAAAATTTTAATTGAAAAATATAAAATAGATTATATAGTTGCGGGTTATAATTTTCATTTTGGATACAAGGCAAAAGGAGACATTAATCTATTAAAAATCTTAGGAGAAAAGTATAATTTTGGAGTTAAAATTATTGATGAAGTTCTTTATAAAAATAAAGATGTAAGCAGTACTTCAATAAGAAAACTAATAGAAGGTGGAGAAATTAATAAAGCAAATAAATTACTAATAAACGATTATACAATTTTCATAAAAGAGCATAAAATAATTTACAGAAAAGAAAAAGAAATACTCATTAAAAAGGGAGATTTTGCTTATCCAAAAGCAGGTAAGTATAGAATACAAGAAAATAATTATGTAAGTATTAAAAATAAAAATGGTGAAATATGTTTTTGCTTTAATGATGACTTTAGAAATGAAGAAATTATATTTAGGAACTGAGTTTACAAAAAAAAAAATATATGTTAAAATACAGTAGTAATTTTAGCATTCGCTATGTTTATCGATTCCTCAACGATTTGCTAAGTGAATGGTGAATAAATAAATGGAGGTAATAAAATGACTTTATCAAAAGAAAAGAAATCAGAAATTATTAAAGAGTACAAAATTAATGAGGGAGATACAGGATCTCCAGAAGTTCAAATTGCAATATTAACATACAGAATAAATTCCTTAACTGAACATCTTAAAGAAAACAAGAAAGATCATCATTCAAGAAGAGGTTTGTTAAGAATGGTAGGAAAAAGAAGAGGTTTATTGAAGTACTTAAAAAACAAAGATATAGAAAGATACAGGACATTAATTGAAAAACTTGGATTAAGAAGGTAAATAGAGCGGCTTAGACCGCTCTCTTGTTTATAAAAGAGGAGGAAAAAATGGAAAAAATTTACAAATATAATCTAGCGGGTAAAGAGCTAGAAGTGACGTTCGGTAAATTAGCTGAGCAAGCTAACGGGTCTTGTTTAGTGAAATACGGTGAAACTATGGTCCTTGTTACTGCTACAATGTCAAGTAAACCAAGAGAAGGTATGAACTTTTTTCCACTGAGTGTAGATTATGAAGAGAAGTTATATTCAGTTGGTAAAATACCAGGAGGATTTATCAAAAGGGAAGGTCGTCCTAGCGAAAAAGCTATACTAACTTGTAGATTAATAGACAGACCTTTAAGACCATTATTTAATGACGGTATAAGAAATGATGTCCAAATAATAATAACAGTTTTATCTGTAGAACAGGACTGTTCTCCTGAAATTGCAGGAATGATAGGTTCATCTTTAGCTTTAACTGTTTCAGATATACCTTTTAACGGACCTACAGGATCTGTTTCAGTAGGTTATGTTGATGAAGAGTATATTATTAATCCTACAGTTGAACAAAAAGAAAAATCATGTTTAGACTTAACCGTTGCTGGTACAGAAGAAGCGATAATGATGGTAGAAGCAGGCGGAGAAGAAGTAAGTGAAGACATTATGCTTGATGGTATCTTGTTTGCTCATGAAGAAATAAAAAAAATATGTAGATTTATCAAGGATATAAGAGAAGAAATAGGAAAAGAAAAGACTGAATTAGAATATTTTCTACCAGACGAAGATATAAAAAAAGAAATTATAGATGAATATTCAAACAAATACTCTAAAGCAAATGAAATTGAAGATGCTGATGAAAGAAGCGAAAAATTCGGAGAAATAGAAGAAGAAATTACTGAAAAATATTTAGATAAATATCCAGACAGTGGTAAAGATATTGAAGACAGTATATATTCAATGAAAAAAGAATTTGTTAGAAAAAATATTCTAGAAAAAAGTATAAGACCAGACAATAGAAAAACGGATGAAATCCGAAAAATAACATGTGAAACAAACTTATTGCCGAGGGCTCACGGATCAGGACTATTTAAAAGAGGAAAAACTCAAGTAATGACTATAGCAACTTTAGGAGTTACAAGGGACGAACAAATAATTGACGGTATTACAGATGAAGAAAACAAAAGATATATGCACCATTACAATTTCCCTAACTTTAGTGTAGGCGAAACAGGACCAATGAGAGGTCCAGGAAGAAGAGAAATAGGACATGGAGCATTAGCTGAAAAAGCTCTTAAGCCGATGATTCCTTCAAAAGAGGAATTTCCTTATACAATAAGATTAGTATCAGAAGTTCTTAGTTCAAATGGATCTACTTCTCAGGCGAGTGTTTGTGGTAGTTCGATGTCCTTAATGGATGCAGGCGTACCTATCAAAAAACCTGTAGCTGGTATTGCAATGGGGCTTATGAAAGAAGGAGAAAATGTTAAGGTACTAACTGATATTCAAGGTTTAGAAGATTTCCTAGGAGATATGGACTTTAAGGTTGCCGGAACAAAAGATGGTATTACTGCAGTTCAAATGGATATAAAAATTGGCGGTATAGATAAATCTGTACTTAAAAAAGCATTAGAACAAGCAAAAGTAGGGCGTTTATTTATACTTGATAAAATGAATGCTTGTATAGATAAGCCTAGAGAAGAACTATCTAGTTATGCACCAAAACTAATTAGAATGCAAATAGATCCAGGTAAAATAAAAGATGTTATCGGGTCAGGTGGAAAGACTATAAATAAGATTATAGATGAAGCTAACGTTAAAATTGATATAGAAGATGATGGTACAGTAATTATAGCAGCAGAAAATCAAATAGATGGTGAAAATGCTAAGGGAATGATTGAAAGAATAATTAAAGATGTTGAAGTAGGCGATATATATTTAGGTAAAGTAGTAAGAATAAAGCCATTTGGAGCATTTGTTGAGGTAACTGATGGAAAAGACGGTTTACTCCATATATCTAAAATATCTGACAAAAGAATTAAAAAAGTTGAAGATGTTCTTAGTGAAGGTGACGACGTATTAGTTAAGGTTATCGGAATAGATGATCAAGGAAGAATTAGCCTTTCGAGACAAGCAGCTTTAGAAGAAAAAGAAAAAGAAAAGGAAAATGATGATAAAAAAGAATAACTCACTTAAACTAGGAGGCATATATGATTCATAGTTTTAAGCTGGATAACGGATTGAGAGTTGTTTTCGAAAAAATTAATTATGTAAAGTCGGTATCTATAGGATTATGGGTAGGTGCTGGCTCTACCTTTGAAAACGATGAAAATAATGGAGTTTCTCATTTTATAGAACATATGATGTTTAAAGGTACTAAGAATAGAATGGCAAGTCAAATAGCAGAAGAAATTGATGGAATTGGAGGACAGATTAATGCCTTTACCAGCAAGGAGTCAACTTGTTTTTACTCTAAAGTAACTGCTGAAAAATTCGAAGTATCTATGGAGATACTTTCAGATATGATATTTAATTCAATTATATCAGAAGAATCTATAGATAAGGAAAAAAAGGTAATAGAAGAAGAAATTAAAATGTATGATGATTCTCCAGAAGAATATGCGCATGACTTACTATCTAAAATTGCTTTTCAAAATAAACCACTGTCCATGCCAATATTAGGAAGGAAAGAGACTTTAAAAAATATTAATAGAAAGGTAATTACTGACTATTTAGAGAAAAGATATACTGGTCCAAACACAGTTATTTCAATAGTTGGCAATGTAGAACCTTCATTAGTTGAAAAAACTGTAAAAAAATATTTTGATGGATTTTCAAGTACTAATGGCTTTAAAGATAAAGATATAAAATATAAATTCAGTAGAAAGATAAAAGGTGTTAATAAAGATATAGAACAACTTCATTTTTGCTTAGGAACCGAAGGATTTGAAAGAGATAACAAAAGTTATTACACCTTAAATATTTTGAACAATATATTAGGTGGAAGTATGAGTTCAAGACTTTTCCAAAATATTAGGGAAAAACAAGGATTAGTATACTCTATTTATTCCTTCAATTCTTGTTATAAAGAGACGGGATTATTTGGAATTTATTCAGCTATAAATACAGACTCAGTTGAAAGGTCAACTAATCTAATAAAGAATGAAATAGAAAAAGTTAAAAATGGAGATATAAGGAAACACGAGTTTAATAGAGCCAGATCTCAAATGAAAGGCAACTATATTCTTAGCCTTGAAAATACATCAAGTAGAATGACAATTTTAGGAAGAAGAGAGCTTCTATACAATGAAACCATAACCCCAGAAAGTATAATAGACAAAATTGAAAATGTTGATTATGAAGACGTAATGAATTCGATAAATTATATTTTTGATTCTAAAAAATATAATATTGCTTATATAGGAAATTTAGAAAAGCATAAAAATATTGAAGAAATTTTAAGTAACTTTTAGGAGGATTTATGGAAGTAAAAATTTTAAAAAAGAATAGTTTTGAAATGCCAGAATATAAAACTGAAGGATCTTCAGGAATTGATTTGAGATGTAATAGTGAAAGTCCTATCGAGTTGACACCTTTAGAAAGAAAACTAATCCCAACAGGGATATTTATGGAAATCCCAGTAGGGTATGAAGCTCAAGTTAGAGCGAGAAGTGGATTGGCTATTAAACATGGTATAAGCTTAGTAAATGGAATTGGGACTATAGATAGTGACTACCGCGGAGAAATCAAGGTTATACTAATTAATCTTAGTAAAGAAAACTTTGAAATAAATCCAGGAGATAGAATAGCCCAAGTTGTTTTTCAAAAAATAGAAAAAGCAAAACTTATAAAAGTCGAAGGAATAAATAAAACTGAAAGAGGAACGGGAGGCTTTGGCCATACTGGAATTAAATAACCTATTTGATTATCAAATAGGTTATATTTATGTTATGATTTGTTTTATACAACTAACTTTTATGATATAATTCTATTATATTTAAAGTTTTAAATATAAATTATATTTTTAAATTTCAAGTAAAATCTGTTTGGAGGTTTACATTGGCCAAAAAGAAAAACACAAAGAAAAAGAAGATAATAAACAATGAAAAAATAAAATCTGAAATTATTGGAATTATATTTATAGCGGTAGGTATTATGCTTTTCTTAAGTCAAAAATATGAATCCGGTGTTTTAGGAAATTATATAAAACACATTTTAATTAACTTAACGGGAAGTGCTTTTATCACGCTTCCTTATATTATGATTGCTCTAGGTGGGTTCTACGTTTTAAATATGATAAATAAAGAAAGAAAAAACAAAAGCATAATTTTATTTATAATTTTTTTGAGTTATCTAGGACTTATATCGATAATACCGGAAAATTTAGTCGATAACTTTACAGGTCTCAAAAAAATTATAGAAACGATAGGTGAAGATAATAATTCTATATTTATAAATGGAGGGGGTATTATAGGAAGCCTATTGTCTTACACTATATCTAAACTATTTGGATATATGGGTACCATAGTAATACTAATAACTATAGTCCTTATTAGCATAATATCTATCACCAAAAAAAGTATATTAAATATGATTAAAAAGTTTTTTATTTTTGTATATAAAGTTATAAAAAGTATGTTTAAAGGTATTACTAATACTGGTAAAAATAATAAAAAAATAAAAAAAAGAAAATCTAAAAAAATAAAAAAATCTGCTAAAAATAAGGAAGATATAAAAAAGGAAAATTATCCTATAAAAAACTACAATGAATCTAAAAAAAATACTAGGGATAATAAAAAAGATGTATTGAATATATCTATAGATAAAAGAACTAATGAAAACAAAATTAATAAAGATAAAAATCAACAGCAAAAAATCGAAGAAGCAGAACCTATGATTAAAATGAAAAAAACAAAAAATACTAAATACAAACTTCCTCCAACTAGCTTACTTACTACTATAAATAATGATAATAAAGGTAGTGAGAAAAAAGAAATAATGGAAGGTGCAGAGATTTTAATTAAAACTCTTAAAAATTTTGGTATAGATTGTAAATTAATTCAAATTAACAGAGGACCTAGAATAACAAGATATGAACTACAACCAGCACCAGGAGTTAAAGTAAGTAAAATCACAAATCTTTCAAAAGACATAGCCTTAAGTTTGGCCAAATCAGATCTTAGAATTGAAGCACCAATACCTGGTAAAGCAGCTGTAGGAATAGAAGTTCCTAATAAAAATATGTCTAATGTTACATTAAAAGGAATAATAGAATCTGATGAATACCAGGATAATTATTATGATATTCCCTTTGCTATTGGAAAAGATATAGCAGGACAAAATATTATTTCGGATATATCAAGTATGCCTCATTTATTAATAGCGGGTGCAACAGGATCTGGTAAAAGTGTATGCGTAAATTCTTTAATTCTAAGTGCTTTATTTAAGCTTACTTCAGATGATTTAAAAATGATATTAATAGACCCTAAAGTAGTAGAATTAAACATATACAATGGAATACCTCATTTATTAGTCCCGGTTGTGACAGATGTTAATAAAGCAGCTCAAGCACTAAATTGGGCGGTTCAGGAAATGAGTAACAGGTATGATTTGTTTGCAAAGAGAAATGTCAGAGATATAGATTCTTACAATAATAAAGAAAAAGAAGATAAATTACCTAAAATCTTAATTGTAATTGACGAACTTGCAGACCTTATGGCTGCATCACCTAAGGAAGTAGAAGACAGTATAACGAGATTAGCGCAGTTAGCAAGGGCAGCCGGCATACACTTGGTAATAGCTACCCAAAGGCCCTCTGTGGACGTTATAACAGGAACTATAAAGGCTAACATCCCAACTAGAATTGCTTTCTCAGTGTCATCTTATGTTGATTCGAGGACGATATTAGATACAAGTGGTGCGGAAAAATTATTAGGCAAAGGAGATATGCTATACTCACCAGTAGGTTATTCAAAATTTATTAGGATTCAAGGGTCATTCGTAGGAGATGAAGATGTTAAAAAAGTTATTGAATTTTTAAAAGAAAATAAAAGTAATATTGAAAATAAAGAAACAAAAGAAGAAAATATAGTAAAGATAGATTTAGAAAAAGAATCGGTATGTAACAAATACGACGATTATATTAAAGATGCAGTTGAGGTAATACTTGAAGAAGGTCAGGCTTCAGTTTCTCTGATGCAGCGTAAGCTAAGCGTAGGTTATGCCAGAGCAGCTAGAATAATAGACCAATTAGAAGAATTAGGTGTAGTAGAGGGACATGTAGGCAGCAAAGCTAGGAATATAATAATGAATGAAGGAGAAATAAAAAATCTTGAAATATACCGTTAGGGGGAAATATGAATAAATTCCATATAATAACATTAGGATGTTCGAAGAATATAGTAGATTCTGAATTTATAAGTGAAAAGTTAAAAAGCAAAAATTTAACATATACAGATAATTTGTATAAATCAGATATTGTTATAATAAACTCTTGTACTTTTATCGAAGATGCGAAGGAGGAGTCTATAGATACTATTTTTGATATAGTTAACTTAAAAAAACAAGGGATAATAAAATATATTATATTAACTGGGTGTCTATCTCAAAGATATGAAAGAGACCTTGAGAAAGAGATTCCTGAAATAGATTTATTCCTAGGCACAACGAGCTTTAAGGATATAGATAAACATATTTTTTCTCTAACAAAGAATCACGTAACCTCTCCATATATTAAAAATGCTATAGAAGAAAAAAGAGATTATATAGAGACTTCTCACTATGGATATATTAAAATATCAGAAGGATGTGACAATAACTGTACATATTGCATCATTCCTAAAATAAAAGGAAATTATAGGAGTCGTACTATTGAAAGTTTAATAAGAGAAGCAGAAGCTATGGCGAAAACTGGAGTAAAGGAATTAATTCTTATTGCTCAGGATACCAGTTTATATGGTACTGATATATACGGAGAGAAAAAACTTCATATTCTTCTTGAAAAACTAAGTAAAATTGAAGGGATCCAATGGATAAGAATCCATTATATGTATCCTGAAGGTATATATGATGATTTAATAGAAGAAATAAAGAATAATTCTAAAGTATTAAAATACTTTGATATTCCACTCCAACACATAAGCG
Organism: Eubacteriales bacterium; assembly: GCA_046482875.1. Classification (GTDB taxonomy): domain Bacteria; phylum Bacillota; class Clostridia; order Tissierellales; family Dethiosulfatibacteraceae; genus UBA8670. The sequence goes on from JAWOEG010000035.1 coordinate 12,375, forward strand.
ACAAGGTTCTTAAAAGAATGAATAGGAAGACAAATAAAGTAAAAATTGAAAATTTAATAAAAAAAATTAGAAAAGAAATTGATAATCCATTAATTAGAACTACATTAATAGTAGGTTTTCCAGGAGAAACAGAAGAAGACTTTAGACAATTAGAAGATTTTGTAAAAGAATACAAAATAGAAAGACTAGGCGTATTTCCGTATTCTAGAGAAGAAAATACCCCTGCATACAATTTAGATGGACAAATAGAAGAGAAGAGAAAGACCACAAGGAAAGACATTATACTAGGAATCCAGAAATCAATTTCTACACAATTTTGCAGTCGAATGATAGGAAAAAGATTCAAAGTCATAATTGATGATATTGTAGATGAAGAAACATATATTGGTAGAACATACATGGATTCTCCTGAAATTGATGGAGTAGTTTATGTTACAAGTAAAGCAGATATAGAAATAGGTCAATTCATTGAAGTAATTATAACTGATTCAATGGAGTACGACTTGATTGGAGTTTTAGAAAATGAATACAGCAAATAAATTAACTTTTTTAAGAATTATTATGATACCTATATTTATGTTTGCCTTATTATCCAACAACTTAACTATAAATAAAATCTCACTTGGGATATTTATAGTTGCTGCTTTAACAGATACTTTGGATGGGTATATAGCTAGAAAATACAATCAAATAACTAATTTGGGTAAATTTCTAGATCCGTTAGCAGACAAATTACTGGTAATATCAGCCTTAATATGCTTTATATACTTGAACATATTAAGCCCCTGGATTGTTATTATAGTAATAGGTAGAGAACTAATGATAACTGGATTTAGGACTATAGCAGCTAAAGAAGGAATAGTTCTTGCCGCAAATATATATGGTAAAGTTAAAACGGTTGTTCAAATGATAACCATAACATATACAATATTTATTTATGCCCAAATTTTATCATATAACGCCGTTATTTATTATATTTTGTGGGGTCTTACGGCAGCAATAACAGTATATTCTGGCTATAGATACTTATGGGATAACAAAAAAATTATCATTAAAAATTGACAAAAAATAATATTTGTTCTATACTTAAAAGAACAGATGTTCTATCAAGAAAGGTGGTTACTATGGAAAAAGAAAAAGCATTAGACATGGCAATAAGCCAAATCGAAAGACAATACGGTAAAGGTTCCATAATGAAATTAGGAGAAAATACCAAACTTAATATTGAAACAATATCAACAGGAGCACTAACTCTAGATATTGCATTAGGTGTTGGAGGTTTACCTAGAGGTAGAGTTATTGAAATATATGGGCCAGAATCTTCAGGAAAAACTACAGTTGCATTACATGCAATAGCAGAAGCACAAGCAAATGGAGGCATTGCAGCATTTATAGACGCAGAGCATGCCTTAGACCCTGGATATGCTAAGAAATTAGGTGTTAAAATAGATGATTTAATATTATCCCAGCCAGATACTGGTGAACAGGCTTTAGAAATAGCAGAAGCACTAGTAAGAAGTGGTGCAATAGACGTAGTTGTAATTGATTCTGTTGCTGCATTAGTACCAAAAGCTGAGTTAGAAGGAAACATGGGAGATTCACATATAGGACTTCAAGCTAGACTTATGTCACAAGCTTTGAGAAAGTTATCAGGAGCAATAAAAAAATCTAATACAACGGCCATTTTTATTAACCAGCTAAGAGAGAAAGTTGGAGTGATGTTTGGAAGCCCTGAAACGACTTCAGGAGGGAGAGCACTGAAATTTTATTCTTCAGTTAGGTTAGATGTTAGAAGAATCGAAACACTTAAAGATAAAAATGAAATGGTAGGAAACAGGACAAGGGTAAAGGTTGCAAAAAATAAAGTAGCTCCTCCATTTAAAAAAGCTGAGTTTGATATTATATATGGTCAAGGTATTTCAAACACAGGTTGTGTTTTAGATGTTGGAGTTGAAGCTGGAATAGTAGATAAAGCTGGAGCTTGGTATTCTTACGGAGATACTAGATTAGGACAAGGTAGAGAAAATTCTAAACAGTTTTTACTTGAGAATATGGAATTAATGGAAGAAATTGAAAATAAGGTGAGAGAAACTTATAAATTAGAAAAAAAGAAAGAAAAACCTAAAAGCAAAGATAAAAAAGAAGATAAAAAGAAATAAAAGAAAGGATTTCCTTTCTTTTTTTTATATATCTTGACACAGTTAACAAAAGATAATAAAATGAATAGTATAGTTTTCAGTCAATTAGATTAATATGTTTGTATATATTATATTTGAAACTTGAAAAGTAAATACTCGGAGGTGACAAAATTTGATTTATTATATTTTAGTCGGTGGAGTTGCTTTAATAGTTGGCTTGATTTTAGGTACTATTATTAGGAAATATGTTGCTGAAAGCAAAATAAAAAGTGCAGAAGCAGAAGCAAGAAGAATAATAGAGGAAGGCATTAAAGATTCTGAGACCAAGAAGAAAGAAGCTATTATTGAAGCTAAAGACGAAATTCACAAAATGCGTAACGAAGCCGAAAGAGAAAATAAAGAAAGAAGAAATGAACTTAAAAAATTAGAAACGAGACTTCTTAAAAAAGAAGAAACTTTGGATAAGAAAAGTGAAATTAACGAACAAAGAGAAGAAAATCTAAACAAAAGAAGAAAAAAGATTGAAACAAGAGAAAAACAAATTGAAGAAATTGAAGAAAGACAGAGAGTAGAATTAGAAAAAATATCTGGTTTATCAAGTGAAGAAGCAAAAAATATGCTACTTGATGGTATAAAGAAGGATGTTGAACACGAATCAGCTATACTGGTGAAAGAAATTGAAAGAAATGCCAAGGATACAGCAGATAGAAAAGCTAGAGAAGTTATTAGCTACGCAATTCAGAAATGTGCAGCTGATCATGTTGCTGAGACTACAGTATCTGTAGTAGATCTACCAAATGATGAAATGAAGGGCAGAATAATAGGAAGAGAAGGAAGAAATATTAGAGCTTTAGAAACTTTGACAGGAATCGATTTAATAATTGATGATACACCTGAAGCAGTTGTTATATCTGGCTTTGACCCTATTAGAAGAGAAGTTGCAAGAATAGCCTTAGAAAAATTAATCAATGATGGTAGAATTCATCCAGCTAGAATAGAAGAAATGGTAGATAGAGCTAAAAAAGAGATTGATATCGAAATAAAAGAAGAGGGTGAAAAAGCTGCCTTTGATACAGGAGTTAATGGGATACATCCAGAAATTATAAAGCTGTTAGGTAGATTAAAATATAGAACTAGCTACGGACAAAACGTATTGAAACACTCTATTGAGGTTGCTTATTTAAGTAGTATTATGGCAGCTGAATTGGGTGCTGATGTTAGACTAGCTAAAAGATCAGGTTTGCTTCACGATATAGGTAAAGCTGTGGACCATGAAATAGAAGGACCACATGTAACTATAGGAGCAGATATGGCTAAAAGATACAGAGAAAGTAAAGATGTAGTAAATGCTATAGCGGCTCATCATAATGATATTGAGCCGAGTACTATAGAGGCTGTTTTAGTGCAGGCTGCAGATGCAATTTCAGCAGCTAGACCAGGTGCAAGACGGGAAACTCTGGAATCTTATATTAAGAGATTGGAAAAATTAGAAGAAATTGCAAATTCCTTTGATGGAGTAGATAAATGTTACGCTATCCAAGCAGGTAGAGAAGTAAGAATTATGGTTAAACCTGAAAAAATCAATGATTCTGGAATGGTTATGGTTTCAAGAGATATTGTTAAAAGAATTGAAGCTGAATTAGAATATCCAGGTCAAATAAAAGTAAACGTAATAAGAGAAACTAGATCAGTAAGTTATGCAAAATAAATAATACAAAAGAAGTAAACTTTAGTTTACTTCTTTTGTTATTTTAAGAGGTGATTAAAATAGAAAGAAAGAAATATAACAATCCATTAATAGTAAGATATGCAAGTGATGAAATGAGCTATGTTTTTTCTGATGAAAATAAATTTTCTAATTGGAGAAAACTATGGGTAGCATTAGCCCAATCTCAAAAAGAACTAGGGTTAGATATTACTGAAGAACAAATTAATGAATTAAAAGAGAATATTTATAATATAGATTTCGAACTTGCTGCAAAAAAAGAAAAAGAATTCAGACACGATGTGATGGCTCATGTTCACACATATGGAACACAATGTGAAAAAGCCATGCCTATTATACATTTAGGAGCTACAAGTGCATTTGTAGGTGATAACACGGATATAGTTTTGTTAAAAGAAGCTTCTATATTAATTAAGAAAAAATTGGCTAAATTAATGAAAGTTATTTCTGAATTTTCATTAAAATATAGTGATATCCCAACATTAGGGTATACTCATTTTCAACCTGCTCAACTTACAACAGTAGGGAAGAGAGCTACGTTATGGCTTCAAGATATATACTACGACTATTTAGATTTAGATTACGAAATCAATCAACTTAAACTTAGAGGAGCTAAGGGTACAACGGGAACACAAGCTAGTTATATGAAACTTTTTGACGATAATGAAGAAAAAGTTAAGGAATTAGATAGTTTAGTGGCAGATAAAATGAATTTTGATGATGTATACGATGTTACAGGTCAAACATATTCAAGAAAAGTTGACTTTAAACTGCTTTCTAAATTAAATGGCATAGCACAAAGTTTACATAAATTAACAAATGACGTTCGATTACTTCAAAACTTGAAAGAAGTCGAAGAACCTTTTGGAAAAAAACAAATAGGATCTTCAGCAATGGCATATAAAAGGAATCCTATGAGAAGTGAAAGAATAGCATCTCTATCAAGATACATAATAAATATTACTGCAAATACATCTGATACTGCAGCTACTCAATGGTTTGAAAGAACACTAGATGATTCGGCTAACAGACGATTAACTATACCTGAGAGCTTTTTAGCCTGTGATGCAGTGTTGGATATAGCTACAAATATATTTCAAGGCATAATAGTAAATGAAAAAGTTATAGAAAAACATATAAATGATGAACTTCCATTTATGGCAACAGAAAATATTATTATGGAATTAGTTAAAAAAGGTGGCAACAGGCAAGAACTTCATGAGGAGATAAGAATCTTATCTATGGAAGCTGCAAAAGAAGTAAAAGAAAAAGGAAAAGATAATGATCTTATTGATAGAATTTCAAAATCTGAAAAATTAAATATAACTAAAGAAGAAATAGAAAAAGTATTAGATCCAATCAAATTTATCGGTAGAAGTAAAAATCAAACTGTAGAATTTATTGAGAAAAAAATTAATCCAATTTTAGAAAAATATAATTTTACAGAAAAGGATGAAATACATTTAAAAGTATAAAAAAAAAAGAAAATTAAGAACTTAATCTATAATTTTGCTAGATTAAGTTCTTTTTATTATTAATATTTAAAACATACTAAATATAAAAATGTATAGGCGCTAAAATTGGTTTTAAAGGAATAAAATGGATATGTGAGTATAATTGTATAAATAATAATAATAAAAGCATAAAAGCGATAATAAGGCCTTAAACAGAGTCGAGATAAATACATTTTAAAAGTTCTTGTTTTAAAGCTGAAAAAATGGTAAAATTAAATAAATTAATTAGTTTTGTCGCAAAATATACATTTTGCGACAAAATAAAACTTGAAAAAAGGAGTAATTTCATGAAATTTTTTAATACACCTCCACTTTTATCCAATTACTTAAACTATTTAAAATCTATCAAAGGAAAATCTCAAAATACAATTAAGGAATACTTTTATGATCTTAGATTATTTTATAGATTTCAAATTGCAACTTCTGAAAAAATTAAATTTGAAGAATTTGATAAAATAGAAATCTCCAATTGTTCTGAAGATTTTTTGAAAAATTTAAAAATTCAGGACCTCCACTCCTATATTGCCTATTTAGATCAATATAGAAAAATTAACAATAAAACAAAATCCAGAAAAATTGCTTCTATTAAATCATACTTCAAATATCTTCACAGCGTTATTGAAGTTGTAGATAATAATCCTACCCTTAAGCTGGAATCTCCTAAATCAAATGTTAGGCTCCCAGTTTATCTGGATTTAGATAAAGCAAAAAAATTATTAAACAATATCGAAGGTAGAAATAAGATTAGAGATAAAGCTATAATCACTGTATTTCTAAACTGTGGAGTCAGATTATCAGAACTTGTTAGTATCAACATATCGAAAATATCCATAGACACTTTAACAGTTATTGGAAAAGGAAATAAAGAAAGAACAGTTTATCTAAATACTACTACTAAAGAAGCTATAGATAAATACTTAAAATCCAGATCAAAACCTATAAAGGGTCATGAAGATGCCTTATTTTTAAGTAATAGAAAGAGTAGAATTTCTCCTAAAGCTGTACAGCACCTGGTAGAAAAACATTTGAAAAGTGCTGGATTAGATACAGATAAATATTCTCCCCATAAACTTAGACATACGGCAGCAACACTAATGTACCAGTATGGAGATGTTGATATTAGAGCCTTACAATCCATTTTAGGCCACGAAAACATATCTACCACTCAGATATACACCCATGTCAATGAACAACGCTTAAAAGACGCTGTAGATAAGAACCCACTAAATGATTAATATAAGTAAATATGTAAAAAATCTAAAATATGTTAAATATGTAAAAAAAATTTTCAAAGAAAAACTTTAAATTTTGAACTTTATTTCCTTTAAAACTCAAAAAAATAAATTGGCTAAATAGTTATATTTTGAACTTTATAATTTAAACTTAGAGCATCATAGGTTATCCTAGATGCTCTAATTATTAAAATAATTATACTATTTCTATTTTGTATCAAAATTAGAGTCCAGAACGCCTATATCCTCACATACATTCCATCCATTATCATAGCCATTATTATACTTTTGGCAATACTTTAAACTCCTGTAAACCACATTATCAAACTAAGAGTGGTTAAAATACTTACTAATGTTTTTGATTTTTCCTATCTATAGAATCAAGTTAATCTAACTATCTATACTTTTTCTTTTTTAATGCAATGATTGATTTCAAAAGTAAAACTCATGGTTTAGTAGCTGGGATTGGTGGCTCAACATCTGGTATATTACCAAAGCCTATGATTAAATATATAAACAAGCCTAAAATAGTTATACTTACTAAAAATATTATACTCACAATTATTTTTTGTGAAATATTCATAGATTTTCTTTTGAATTTTAATAAATAAA
>JAWOEG010000095.1:0-7294 GCA_046482875.1 Eubacteriales bacterium
TTTAAGTGAAAGATTGTAGAGGGTAATGAAATTTTATATAAAAGTCCAGGCATAAATATCCCAAGTCCGCTTACTACAGCACTTATAACTTGAATTAAAACTGTGCCTCCTCGAGCAGCCATACCACCAGCATAAGCACTAAAACTAAACATTGGCCCAGGCAAACCTTGTACTAATCCATAACCTGTTAAAAATTCTTGGTTTGTCAGATAGTTATTTACTTCAACTAATTCACTATACATAAGAGGAACTACAACCTGTCCACCACCAATTACTAAATAGCCGTATCTGTAAAAATTTTCAAATAAATGAATAATTCTATTGTCCCATACTAACACAGCAATTAAACTTCCTATTGCAAACACAGAAAAAATTATGAAATATATCCAAGGAGGATTTAATTTAACTCGATTCCATATATCTTTTTCAGGTGATACAGCTATACTGACTAATCCTCCTAAAACAAGTACTAATGGAAAAATCCATGGTTCTCTTATAAAATATGTAGTAACAGCTCCAAAGAGTAGTAAAGCAAATGTGATCCTGTCTTTTATAATTCTTCTTCCTATTCTATAAGCAGCGACTACTATAAACCCAACGGCCATAGGTCCAATATAACGAAGAACATTCTGTGAAATATTCTGGTTAGTTAAAAATTGACTTAAAAAAGAAAGTAAAGTCATAGCAGTTAATACAGGTAATGCCCACACCAGTAATGTTAAAAAAGCCAAAGTAGGTCCTCCGGTTTTATATCCAATTGACACTAATGTTTGAGTGCTACTGGGACCAGGTAAAAAAGCAGTTAAAGCTATTAGTTCAATCATTTCCTCTTCTGTTAAGTATTTTTTCTTTATCACCATTTGCTCTGTGAAAACTCCATAGTGGGCTTCGGGACCTCCATAAGCTCCTAAAGAACAAATTAGTACATCTTTTAGGAATGTCTTTCGGGATATCTTCTTATTATTTTCCAAAACCTACTCACCTTCTCTTATCTGTTTTTTATTCAATATATCCACTTTTTCTTAATATTATTGGTGCTTATAAAAAACAAAACTAGACTGTAAGCTACCAAAACACCTAGACTTATAAGAAAATGGATAGAACCATCAGAATTGATTGATAATTTTAAAATATCAGCTCCATATGTAAGTGGTAAGACATAAGAAACTGGTCTAATGAAAGCAGGAAGGTTTTCTATTGGAATAAACAAACCACAAAGAAACATCATTGGAAACCTAAAGAAATTTGAAAATGTTTGTGCTTCAAAAACTTCACTTACTGAAACAGCTATAAATAAACCTAAAAAAGTTGAAGTTAAAGCTATTAATATAACACCAATAAATACCAAGAACCAATTTACTCCTGATAAATCAGTCAAAAAAGAGGCAAAAATTACAGGAATAAAAGCATTAACAATACCAAATAATATAGCACCAGTTGTTTTGGCTAGCATTAATAAATTTAAACTGATTGGAGCAAGAAGCAGTCTTTCAAAAGATCTAGCCTTTCTTTCAAAAGTGATGGTTACAGCTAACATAGAAGTCGTACCGAATAATATGGATAATGCCATAACACCAGGTAATATGCCTCTTATATCTACATCTGATGTTGACCTCATAAAAAACATTAAGGTCCAAGATATAGGAAAGATAATACCCCAACTTATATTAGGTGGCTTTAAATAATAATTTTGCATATCTTTTTTTAAAATGCTCCAAAATGCTAAGAACTTTTTCATTTTTTCTTACCCTCCTTTTCTTTTTTTAGCTTATCAATTTCAAGACCTGTAACTTTAACAAAAACTTCTTCAAGAGAAGGACGAATAATTTTAGCTTCATTTACATTTAAATCTTTACCATCGAAAAAATTCATAAAAGGCATAAGTTTAATCTGACTTTCAGATAAAATACGGATGCTTTTATCTGACATAGTTTCAATTTTAATATTTGGAAATTTTTCTTTTAATTCTTTTTCTAAATCCACTCTTTTATCAAAGTTGAATTCAACTATATTTTCAAGTTGAACATCTTTTAGAAGCTTGTCTACAGAACTTACTTTTATTACATTACCAGATACTATAAAACCTATTCTATCGCAGAGTCTTTCTGCATCCTCGATGTAGTGGGTTGTTAAGAAAATAGTTGTACCTTTACTATTGAGTACTTGTATCATATTTCTAATCTGTCTTGCACTTTCAACATCAATTCCGGTAGTGGGTTCGTCTAAGAAAAGTATTTCCGGATCGTGTATAATACCTGCAGCTATTGTTAATTTTCTTTTCATACCTTTAGAAAACGCCTTAAACGGCCTATCACCAGTATCATCCAGAGAAAATAACTTTAATAATTCACTAGCTTTTTTTTCACGAGTTTTTTTATCTATACCATATAATGATGCACAAAATACAAGATTATCAAACCCACTCATCTCGTCGTATAAATTACTTTCATCTGGCACAATACCGATTATACTTTGAACTTCTTTTATATCATTAATACCATCCTTACCGGAAATGGTTATATTTCCTGCAGTTGGTCTAGCTAGACCTGTAAGCATATTGATAGTAGTAGTTTTTCCTGCTCCGTTGGGTCCTAAAAAGCCAAAAATTTCTCCTTTGGTTATAGAAAAATTAATATTTTTAACAGCTTTGAAGTCCCCAAAATCCTTACGTAAATTTTCAACTTCAATTATTTTCAAAAAAGTACCTCCTTAAGTATCATGGATTTATTAATTATTTGCTGTCTTTATGGCATGGATGATCTTTTTCTTTTTCGTGACATTTTTCTATTAATTCTTTACTACATTTTCCATCTTTTGGCACAAGTTCTGGATTTTCGCATTTAGATTTATTCATTTTTTTTCACCTCTCTTTTTACAGCAATCATTATATTCTTCAGATTGATGGTCACATTCAGATATTTTTTCAATTTTTGTAAGCTGATAAATTTCTTTGGAAGCTTTTTTAAAAATTGATTTATTTACTTTATAGTGCATAAAATAGCCCTTTTTCTCACCTATAAGGATCTCGGTAGATTTAAGGATTTTTAAATGTTGTGAAACTGCTGACTCTGATATTTTTAATTTTTTTGATAATGCACGAACGCAATAATTTTTTTCTAAAAGTAATTTAACTATTTTAAATCGAGTTTCATCAGAAAGAGCTTTCATAAAACCTTTTAATGTATAAATAAGACCACCCCTTTAATTAAGTATATACTTAATTAAATCCTATATGAATTATTAACATATGTCAACGAAAACATAAAATAATTTGAAAAATTGACAAGATGGGAATATAAAGATATACTATGTTTAAGACGGCTATATGCATATTGCATATAGCAAAAAGAAAGGAAAATATAATTATGGAAATTTATGATTTGAAGAAATTAAATGCTAAAGAGTATGAAAAAAGAGATGTTAATGTATTTTTTCAAAATGATACATTTAAAACTAGAGTTATTGCTTTAAAACCAGGAGGAAACATACCTAAGTGTCAAATGGATACTTTTGTTATTTTTTATGTAGTTGAAGGAGAAGTGATTTTAAATAAGAATGAAGAAACATCAACCCTAAAAGAAGACCAAGTCTTTATAACAGAACCAGCACTATTGTCAATGGAATCAGAGAAAGGTGCAAGACTTATGGGAATACAGATAAAAACAAAAGAGTAAACAAATAAAATTAATAATTATAAGTTAACCGCAGGAGAGTGTAAGTATGAAATTCTTTGATGTAAAAACAGTTATTGTAACTCCATTAATAAAACTTGTTCTTAAACATCCAAATATTATGAAAACAAAAATATTTATGAAAGCTATGATTTATTTCCCAGATAAAATTAGTAAATCATATGATAAAAAAATACAGGAAAGTGAAACAGATTACAAAGCATCTATTATTGAAGGTTTAGAAAATATAAATATTAATCCTGAAAAAATACTAGATCTGGGTACCGGGACGGGAGTTATTGCTTTATTAGCAGCTAAAAAGTTTCCAAAAGCAGAAGTATTAGGTATAGATCAAAGTAAAAATATGTTGGAAATATCTAAGAAAAAAGCAGAAAGAGAAGGATTAAATAATATTGAATTTAAAATAGATGATGCATCAGATTTAAGTTTCAATGATGATGAATTTGATTTATTAGTAACTTCAAATGCACCAATATATTTATCAGAGGCGTCTAGAATATTAAGGTCTGGAGGAAATTTTTTGGTAGCTTTTTCATTTAGTGGTAAGGCACTACTAAATTTAGAAGAAGATATAATAGACTTTATCCAAGAACATGGGTTTAAACTGTTAAAACTATCAAAAGTGAAAGATGGAGCATTTATATTAGTTGAAAAAATTATAACTTTTGAAGATTAGGAATATTTTTTTATCATGAATTAAAAATTTACTTTACGAGTTTGTCTTAATGTTAAATAAGTAAAGCTCAAATAATCACTTGTGGTAAGGTTCAAACCGCAATTTAGTTTATTATAAAATAATTATATGAAAAATAGAATTCTATTAAAATTAATTGTATATAAGTCAAGGGAAAGCAGCTAAAGCAAACTGGAAAGAAGGTTTGACTATGATATTAATAATAGAGTATCACAAGGCATATTGAAGTACTATTTATTTAGGTTATTAAAAATCGGGATCAAAGCTTCCAATTCAATCCCGAGTAATTAATTTTTAATGAGTTACTTCAAAATTTGAAGGATAAATTTTCTTTTTATTTTTAGATAGCTATTTTCTTAGAAGGATCCTAAATCAATAACTTTTCCTTTTTCAATAGATATTCCACTTTTTAAAATCGTACCAACATTATTGTTGATTTTATAAGTTCCTTCTGGTAAAGAAATCATAAAACTACCATCAGAATTAATATCAGCTATAACTGTATTTTCTTGACCTATGATGTAAATTTCGTCTCCTGCATTCATACCATTTTTAATTCCTTTTAATATGCCTCTTTCTGTATCAAGGGTATATGACTGTCCAGCTTGAACACTCTTTACAATTCTAATTACAGCAGTATTATCTTCATTTAGCCTGCTGTGAGATCCACCGTAACTACCACCGTAGAAGCTTTCATTTTCGAAGTCAAGTCTAAGTTCTATATGGAAATTACCGGCAGGTACAGCTACAGAATAGTTTCCAACTAAATCTGTTGGATTTTCATATGAATAAAATGCACCAGTGTCCGGATCAAAAAATATTAAATCTATTTTATCTACAGGATCACCTGTAAATGGATTTACTACTTTACCTTGAACTGAGGCTGCTGAATTGGAAACTAAAACTGATGTTCTTTTTTCTACCCAGTCGTTTCCTTCAGGGACAGTTCCTTGTAAAACTATATTAGCACCATTATCAGCTGCTATAGTTGTATAGGTAACTTTAACAATTCCACTTTCATTAGTTATTACTCTTTCACCTGAAAGTTGGTTTTGTCTATCGGTTGGAATATTATTTTTTACTGAATTAGCGAATATATCAACAGGCGTATTAGAAGCTGGTTGATCATCATTAGTCAACACTTTTACAGTTAGCTCAACTGTTTGTCCTCCACCTTCAGATAATAATGATTTATTTGTTGTTGCAGATACTTTTACATTATTGTATATAATTTCCTGTTCTTCTTCTACTTCTTCATCATCATCAAAATCTTCACCCTCATAAGGGATTAAATTATTTTCTCTACCAATTGTTAGTTTTTCTTTATCTTCTCCAATTATTTTTTCTATAAGCGTTTGTGCTTTTCCTACCGGTACTTCTTGAAGAGACTCCCAACTTTTATTTACCAGATCTGCTCTTATTAAAGGGGTTTCGTTATTTAAATTTTCGTTTTTTGTCCAAGTATTTCCTCTACCTAAAGCTCTATCAAACCATGTTTGAAGTTGTCTTTCTGTAACTGGTAAGTCGTTTCCAAAAAGATTGTTTCCTATACCTAAGGTAATTTCATTTTTTACTGCATAAGATACATGAGGTTCTGCCCAAATTGGAACATCATCAAAGCCACTTACAGCTTCATCGTCCCAGTCTTCTGCATTAATCCAATTAAGAACTCTGGCTACCATAACCATAGCAGCAGCTCTATCAGTAGCTCCTTCAAGGTCTGGTTCAAAGGTCTCTGTACTTCTGCCTAAAAAAAGCTCTAACTCATATAAAACTTCTGCTCTAGTAGCTGCTTCCTTTTCTCCGTCTTGGGCATATCCTATTACTAAACTTGACATTAGCATTAATAGGATAACAACAATGGATATAATTTTTTTCTTTTTCATATCTTCCTCCTAAACAATTATATTAATTATGTGTAAGAATAGGAACTGTCGCTAATATTATATCATCAAATATTATATATATGAACAACTAAATGAAAGTGATATGCACTATATTTTCATTAGAAGCCATAAGGGTAAAAGTATTTAACTACTTCATAGAAAGAAATGAAAAATATACAGAAATAAGAGTAGAAGAAGAAAATGATATAGAAACACCTGAACTCGATTGGGAAAAACCAGATAATAATAACACAAACAAATAATACTGCAGGTATTCAAATGAATACAGAAGATGCAACAACAGAAAAAATTAACATAAATGGAAACGAAGGATTTTTAACAATAAAAGAGGATAGAAGTATGATATTTTGGCATAATGATGAGAGAAGCTTTACTATAACCGGAAACATAAAAAAAGAAGAAATAATAAAAATTGCAGAAAGCATAGAAAAAAATAAAAAATAATTTTAAAAAAGTGTAACAGATTACCTCTTTAAATTGTTATATATAGTGAAGGCAAATTTAAGTAGGTGATTTCCTTACATTAACTTTTTTCAAAGTTAAAAATCTGGCTAAATTCAAGAAACCCTTTTTAATAATTACTTTAATTTTCATAATAATCATTATACTTTTATTCCCTATATGTTAGAATAGTTGTCGTGTAGATTATATAATACTTTTAGAAAGGTAGGTCCCTATATGACAAGTAATAAAAGATATACAAAAGAGTACAAAGAAAAAAGATTTAAATTCTTTGGAAGCTCAAAAGGGTCATCCAATACCACTCTTTTGTGCTGTCTTGCTTCAATCAGTCGTAGCGTAAGTTGTGGATGATCATTTAATGCAGTGTTTCTGCCAACAAGTACGGCATCATCCTGGCTCCTCCATCGATGAACCAGAAGACTTTTGATAAAATGTCAAATGATTTTGTTGCTTTTTCTGAGTTGATAAAAACAAGACAAGATGAAAAGAAATCTATTTTTGATGAGTTCTCTTCGGAATTGAAGCGTTTTAAAGCAGGT
>JAWOEG010000018.1:0-14009 GCA_046482875.1 Eubacteriales bacterium
ATTAATTACAACAATTCATTATATCATATTTGAATACATTTTGCTTCCTATGAATCTACCACTACTTATATTTTATATTTACCCTATTTTTTAATTTATAAACTTCTGAAAAGTACAAAAATACGACCTATTCATATAGGCCGTATTTAAGTTCTTATAGATTTAAATGGTCCATTGATTATGAATGATACCCACAAGCTTCCAGTTTCCTTCATATTCTTCAAATACTAATCTTAAGCTTTCCCAAGCATTGTAAAATTCTTCCCCTGGTACATAGTATTCAACGATTATAGGTTTATCGTATATTTCAAATTGATTTTCCAACATATTTCCACTGCTCAATACTTCATTGTATCCTACTTGTTCTGCTGTTAAAAAATCCTTAGTGTATACAAATTCTTCATAATATTCTTCTGGAGTAAGTTTGATGTCATCTCCTTTACCGTCGTAGTCTCCCCAAATATATTCTTCATCTGTATCAAAATTCTTCAATTCTTCAATACTAAGTACTACATTTTCTTCTTCATTTACCCTAGTATAGGGAGTGAATCTTAATCCTTTTTCAGGATGAACATACTCTGTCAAGATTTCAATATCCCTTACTTTTAGAGCCTCCATAATTTTTGTAGCTTTATCTTTTATAATTTTCTCTGCTGATTCTGGACTGATTCTTCCATCTTCATTTAATTCATATAAGGTGAAATTTATAGTTTTAGTTAATTGATCTTTGTCTATTTCTTCATCTTCCTCTTCCGGAGATTTTGCTAAAATTTCTACCTTGGCTGTATACTTTCCTGATTCTAAATAGTTACCTTCTTTATCTGTTCTATCCCATTCATCAGTCCACTCCAAAGACTCTCCCGGCTCTACGGTTTCATATACTATAGCCATTGTAAAGGCTTTACCTTCAGAAAATTTATAAACTTCTTCTTCATTTCCATCAGTTACAGTTATTTCAAACTGCTGACCTGAACTAAACATTACTTCTTTACTTTCTTCAAAATGACTAAAAAGTTCAAAATTGAACTCTACATTTTCATTTGTCACTTTATAGTCGGCTCTTGTTTCAAATTTGCCTTCTACTATTGGTTTATTGTTCTGAAGCTCTTTTTCTACGGCATTGTTGGTATTTACAACAAGGGTAGCTGCTTCTCCATAACTCAGTTCAGTATTAGGATCAAATATTCTATCTCCTCGCCCTTGAGCTATATCTTTCATATAGGCTACAGTAACTGCATGGTTGTATTCTGGATCAATCTCTGTAGTATCTTGATAAATTAACATTTTAATTGTTGCTATATTATCTAAATTCTGCTCAGTTTTTTCTGCCCATATCTTTGCAAATTCATATACTGCTCTTTCTCTAGTTAATTTTTCTTTCTTATATTCAAAATCTTCCTTATATGTTCTTTGAATTAAATTTTCAAAATCTGTCGGCGAGATATTGTCATTCAAATTCTTATCATTAAAAAAATCTTGCATCTCATAGTCATTGTTAAGTTGTTTTACATATTTATCCGCCCAATGACTCAATTCCATACTAATCGGCATAATTGACACATTACTAATCGGCATAATTGACACATTGGTATCTCCGTATGCTAATCCTGGAAGTGCTAATGTAATTAGTAGCAAAACTGTGACTATATTTCTAATAATTTTATTTTTCATTTAAATTTTCCCCCTGTTTTTTTAATTTTTCTTTACTAAATTAGACGAAGAACATATATAATTGTTCCGATAAATTTTTCCCTATTATTTATATACACTTTATTGACTTATTTTATAAAAAAAACTATACTTACTCATATTGTAAAAGAAAAATCGAGGTAGTTAAATGAGTATAAAATCTAAAAATACAAATAAGAAATCAGCAAATAAAATATTTAAAAGAATATCTTATATTTTAATTTCTATTTTAATTCTAATGGTATTTATCAATATGGCATATAATGAGAGAATAAATGTTTTAGTTATGGGAGTAGAAAGTACCCGTGCTGATACAATAATTTTTCTTTCAATTGACACCGGTAGCAATAATGTTAATGCTGTATCTATACCCAGGGATACCTACTACCCTACTGAAGGTAAAGATGGTATAGGCCAAAATAAGATTAATGCTGTTTACGGCTTTACTGATATTGGTGGTCCCGAAGGATTAGTAAGAGCTGTTTCAAATCTTCTAGATACAAAAATAGATTATTATGTACTAGTAGACTACGAAGGCGTAGAAGCTGTAGTTGATTTAATCGGTGGTGTGGAAGTAGATGTGCCATTTAGAATGAAGTACGACGACCCTTATGCTAATCCTCCTCTTCATATAGATTTTGAAACGGGAGTTCAGTTAATAAATGGCCCTGAAGCTTTAGAATATCTAAGGTTTAGAAAATCCAACGACGGATCTGTTGGTGGTGGAGATGTTTCTCGTATAAAACGACAGCAGGATTTTTTGAAAAATGCTGCTAAGTCATCCCTGGGTCCAAAGCTACCTTTTGTTATAGCTAGGGGATTATCTTATGTGGACACCGATATGCCTTTATATAAAGGAGGATTAATAGGTGTTTCTATGATTGGAACTAATTCAGAAAAAATAAATTTCCATACCCTTCCTATGGACTACTCAGGGTACGGAAATGATGGATTAAGTTATTTCTTTTATGATGAAGAAGAAACTAGTAATCTTATAAATAATATTCTGAATTAAAAAAGAAACCATTTTATATACAACATACTAGGATTCCTTTCTAGTTTATTGTATATGTGTGGTTTCTTTTAGATTTTGCTCTATACATGTATCTATCTAATTTACTTATTATGCTATTTGTATCTTTAGGATTTTTATAATCATAAATTATTAATATCCCATTCTTTTTAATATTCTCGACAGTGTACTTAATCTTTCCCCTATAAGCTCATCATCATTACTAAGTGCTTGTTGGAATAACTTTATATCTTCGTCTATCATTTCATTATTTGTACAAACAGAAACAGTCATAGCATCTCCCTGTAAACCTATTCTATCTATGTTAGGATTGTTCTCGTCGTAAAGTTTCTCGTATTGATAAGCTTCTCTGAAATATTCTCTGGTTCTGCATACTAAAATTGCTAGATCCAATACTCTATGTAACGGCAGTTCTTCAGATTGTCTTGACCATTTTTCTCCTGTATGTCTCCATACCTTTGCAGATATATCTACCTTTCCTCTATCGTTCCACTGTGCTAATCCTAAGGACATTCCCTTAGCATCACTGTTGTAAGCATTTCTTCCATCTACATTTTCATAATTCTCAGAAACTATAACAGGCTTGTGTTTTAAACTTGTTGGTATTTCCATTTCTATCACCTTTTTATTATATTTAGTAATTTACTAGTTTAGTAAATTACTAAATATACAATACTTCTTTTTTATTTATTTGTCAATAGCTTATGTTGTATTTCCACAACAAAAAAGATTGAGTTTTGACTCTCAATCTTTTTTAATATTCGTATACTTTCGTATAGTTTGATTTATTTTTACTAAAATTATAATTTACATTAGCTTTATTATAAGCTGCATCAGATGTTGTATCTACTACTATCCACTCACCATTTATCAAAACTTCATTCCAAGCATGATATCCATCTACATGAGTCGAATATCCCTTTACAAGTTTTATAGGTATTTTTTCACTTCTTTTCATTGCTGCAAATAAAGAAGAATAATCATAGCATATCCCTTTAAGCTCAGCTATAGTTTTATCTGGATAAGGTATATAATTCGGACTGAGAAATTTTATTTTTTCATAATCGTAGCTTATATTATTAATTATAAATTCATAAGCCAAATCTATTTTTTTAGCAATATTTGATTCGTCCCCTACAATTTCCTCGTTTTTTCTTACAGCTTTACTATTTGAATTCCAACTTATTAGCTGTATAGAATTTAAATACACACTATTTTGATTTGATATATTAACATCAAAATTCTCAGTATCTATGTAAGCATATCTATTATCGGCTATATTAGTTAAAACACTAACCTTATACTTTCCGTTTCCCATTTGAAGTGGAAAGCCTACTATTTTACCATTGGGAACTAATGGATAAACGTATCTTTCTCCATCCTTTTCTATCATAACTTTTACTTTTTCTGTAGATTTACCGGCATATCCGATTTTAACTAAACCATTGTTTTTATCAGTTGAGTCTATACATAAGCCTTCATCACAATATTCTTCTTCCACTACTTCATTCTTTACGATTCTATCTTTAAAGCTAATGTAGGTCCTTTTTAATAAAACTATGCCTTGTTCTCTTGTAGTATTATTTAAAGGTAAAATTTTACTATCACTTCCATTCATAATATCATTTTGGTAAGCAAATTTAACAGAATCAAGAGCCCAAGATGCAATATTTTTAGTATCTGAAAAAGGGAAATCTCCAGTCTCTACTGTAGTAATTTCAGCCCCAGAAATATTTAGGACTCTAAAAATCATTACACATATTTCTTGTCTCGTAACATAATCTTTAGGTGCAAAAATTGTGCTGGTTCTACCCTTTACTATTCCTAAATTATATGCCTTTAATACTTCTCGGTTGTTTGTATCTGTAAAAGGATCAGATTCTACTTCAGCTTTATTTTCAGTCAAGCTTTCATACAAATTAACTGCTAAGTTGCTAAATTCTTCTCTCGTAATATTTCTATTGAAATTTTTCATTACTTCTGGATAAGTTAAATTATATTCATAAGCTTCTTCAAGTTCAGATTCAGCCCAAGTACTTTGACTTCCATCAAATCCCAATTCATTTCCTTCAACTTTTATAGCTTGAATTCCTAAAAATAGAAAAGTTAGAAAAAAAACTATATATATTTTTTTAATTATTATATTATCCATATTTCACCTCTCATCTTAGAATCAGACTATGTTAAGATAAGTAACTCTTATTATATCATATAGTATTCACCTTTGCATTTAATAGCTTTTAATTATTATGGATTTCATTTGCTAAAATTTTAATAATATAAAAAGTTGAATATAATGTGATAAAAAAGTAATATTTTGTTTTTATATATTAATGTGGTAAAATATTAATAATTAAAAGTCAATTCAATGTATAAAATCCAAGAATTATATTAATATAAATTCACTTCTTCAGGGGGAAATTATGAGTGAAATAAAAAACAAAAATATATCTATGAAAAAATTAAATTTAGATGAGCTATCGTTATTTTCATATCAACTTTCTATTATACTTAAATCAGGTGTTCCATATTTAGAAGGATTAGAGCTATTTAAGGAAGAATCTGAAGATGATTTAATGAAAAAAATAGGAGATAGGTTGTACGATGATGTTAAGTCAGGCAAAAAATTATACGAATCATTTGAAAATTTAGGTATTTTCCCAGATTATTTTATTCAAATGTCGAAAATTGCTGAAAAATCTGGAACTTTAGATATCGAAATGGAAAAGCTCAGCACTTTTTATGAAAACAGAGAAAAGGCAAGGTATAATATAAGAAAAGCTCTCGTTTATCCTATTATTCTTTTTATTCTTATGGCTTCAGTAATAGCTTTATTGGTAGTTAAGGTCTTTCCAATCTTTCAAGAAGTTTTAACTTCTTTAGGTGGAAATCTTCCAGCTTCAACAGCTGCAATATTTAATTTAAGTAAATTTTTGCAAAATTCTGGTACATTTATTCTCATAATACTAGGAATAATAATAGTGATACTATTTGTCTTTTCTAAAACACAATCAGGGAATCATTCATTTGATAGATTTAAGATTAATTCTTCTTTATTAGGTAAAATTTATAAAAAGCTTACAGCTTTGCGATTTGCTGAAGGTCTTTCAATGATGGTAAAATCAGGAATTTCTTTTGAGGATGCTTTATCAATGTCGGCTCCTCTAACTGGAAATTTTTATGCTGAAGAAAAAATAAAAGAAGCTCATATTTCAATTACTAAAGGTAATTCCGTTGTTGATTCTTTAAAAGAAATAAATATTTTCCCTAATTTATTTATACAAATGATAAGAATGGGATTTAAATCGGGACAAATAGATAGTATGCTAACAAAACTTTGTGATATTTATAAAGTAGAATTAGAAAGATCTACTGAAAAATTTACATCATCCATAGAACCTACTTTGGTGATTATACTATCAATTGTAGTTGGGATTATTTTACTAACTGTAATGTTACCTATGATTCAAATAATGTCTTCTATTGGTTAAAAGAGGTGGTTTTTTATGAGAAAATTTATTAGATTCTTAGATCCTCAATCGACTATAACGATAACAATTTTAGTTGTGGTTATTTTATTTAGCTTTCAAACTATTAGCAGTATCTCATCTAATGAAAAAGACAGAAGTGAATCTATTGAAAAAATTTTAGTTAAGGCATCTGTACAGTGTTATGCTTTAGAAGGAAGTTATCCTCCTGATATAGATTACTTAAGCAAAAACTATGGAATAATAATTGATGATGAACAATATTTTTATTTTTATGATACAAAGGGCGCAAATATAGCTCCAAATATTAAAGTCATAAAAAGGTAGGTGATTAACTTGAAAAAAATAAATTCTAAAGAAGGCCGAACAATGACTGAAATTATTTTAGTTATGGTTCTTCTTATTTTATTTTCTATTTCAACGTTAACACTTGTAGCTACAGGTTCTGATTCATATATTAATATTATAAATAATAACGAAAACAACTCCAACTTAAGAGTTGCTCAGTCATATATCCATACAAAAGTAAGACAGAATCTAGATAAAAATGCTATATATATAACTACTTTTCCTGAAAGCAAAGGAAATTGTTTAGTAATTAAAGATGGATATTCCGATGTTGAATATGAAACAGTAATTTTTTTACATGAAGGTGAAATTAAAGAATCAATAATTATCCAAGGAGGAAGTTTTAATCCTGAAGCAAGTTTTACTATAGTCGAGGTCGACAAACTTAACTTTAAACTTGTAGATGGCAAGAAATTATCCTTTGAAACATCAATTTTTGAAAATGGACAAACTAAAAAATTAAAGAGCTATATATCTTTGATTAACAATTAAAGGTGGTAAATTATGTATCTACCTATAAACTATAAAACTAAACTGCAAAATAAAAAAGGATTTACTTTAGTTGAGCTGATAATTTCTGTAGGTATCTTATCCCTACTAGGAGTTTTAATTTTATTGTTTTTTATGAGTTCAAAAGATGTAGGTCTAAGAACAAAAGAGCTTGACCAGAGTGTTTATCACACAAA
Source organism: Eubacteriales bacterium (assembly GCA_046482875.1). Classification (GTDB taxonomy): domain Bacteria; phylum Bacillota; class Clostridia; order Tissierellales; family Dethiosulfatibacteraceae; genus UBA8670. The sequence goes on from JAWOEG010000018.1 coordinate 7,245, forward strand.
CAATATTATAGAATCTATGAAATCTGAAGATTGGGAAAAAGAACCTTTAAATGATTTTAATATTTTAACTTTAAGTAATAAAAAAATAACACTTTCTTCCCTTTATGATGACAATTGGAATTTAGTACATCAAGAAAAGAAAGCATTGTTTAGAACTATAATAACTATAGACAAATCATCTGAGAATTCGGAAAAAAGTTTATATCAAATATCTGTAAAAGTAATAAGACTAAAAGCCTATTTTAGGAGTAAAAAAGATAATCCTTTAATCCATTCTATTCAAACAAGTTTATACATTGGTAATATAAGTGAGGAGAATCTAAAATGAAATATATAAATAATAAAAAAGGCAGTTCAAGTATTTTAGTTATATTAACCTTTATGATGCTTGTAATATTTAGCATATTGGTTATGATGTCATCCTACTCTGATTATAAACTTGCTCAAAAAAATGCATCTTATACAAAAGAATATTATGAATTATCAGGAGAAGCTAATGAGTACTGGAGTGAAGTTGACTCTTTAATATCAAACATATCCAGTAATAACATAAATTTAATTTTAGAGGATTTGGAGAAATTTGATACTACTACCAATATAGATATCTATGAAAACACTTTGATTATTTCTAAAACTTTTAAAAATAATCAAAGCAAAGAACTTCTTATTAAATTAGAGTATCTAGAAAATTCACAATTTCTTAATTTGCTGGCATTAAAAGAAGTACCAAAAGAATTCGAATACGAAAATGTAGACTTTGAAGATGTGGAGGTATATATTGAATGATAGAAATAAATGAACTGCTAAAAATCTCAGTAGAAAAAAATGCTTCTGATATTTTTATTACAGTAGGGATACCACCTACTTTGAAAATAGATGGAAATTTAGTTAAATTAGAACACCCTAAATTAAGCCCTGAAGATACTGAATCCTTAATAATGAAATTATTTAAATTAGATGAACATTACCAAGAATACTTAAAGAATGGTGATAAGGATTTCTCTATTTCTTTAAAAGGGGTAGGTAGGTTTAGAGTAGACGTATACAAACAAAGAGGTTCAATGGCAGCGGCTATAAGGGTATTAAAATTTGATTCTAATAAAGTTGAAAATTTAAAAATACCTGACATAGTTTTAGATTTTTACAAAAAGACCAAGGGACTTGTAATAGTAACCGGCCCTACTGGAAGTGGTAAATCAACTACTATTTCAGCAATTATTGATCTGATTAACAAAAATAGAGATTGTCATATTATAACTATAGAAGACCCTATTGAACACTTGCACCGTCATAATAAAAGTATAGTTGATCAACGAGAAGTAGGCATAGATTCTAAAAGTTATAAAATGGCTTTAAGAGCCGCTTTAAGGCAGGCTCCTGATGTTATATTTATTGGTGAAATGAGAGACTATGAAACTATATCTATAGCTTTAACTGCAGCCGAAACGGGTCATTTAGTTTTTTCAACCCTACATACTATCGGTGCCGCAAAAACCATAGATAGAATAGTTGACGTTTTTCCAGCAAATCAGCAACAACAAGTTAGAGTACAGCTATCTACGGTTTTAGAAGGTGTAATATCTCAGCAACTTATACCTTCAGAAAATATAGGTAGGATACCTGCTTTTGAAATAATGTTATCTACTCCTGCTATCAACAATATGATTAGAAGCGGTAAGGTTCCTCAAATTGATGCCGCTATACAAACAGGACGATCTGAAGGTATGATTAGTATGGATGTAAGCATTGCAGAACTTTACAACAAAGGATTAATCACAAAAAAAGATGCAGAACTCTCCAGTGTAAACATTGAAGCTCTGGAAAGATATATCGAAACTTAAAATTTAAAACAGGACCATATTATAACTAGGTCCTGTTTAACATTATATTCATTTTACAATTTTTCAGGTTCGGGATAATCCTCTCCAAAAGTTTTTACTGTAACTTTCTTCATTACTTCATCTTTCTTAGGCTTATCTCTAAAGTTCTTTTTAACAGATGCAATTCTATCTACTTCCTCCATTCCTTCTATGACTTTTCCAAAACCTGCATATTGTCCATCTAAATGAGGTGAATCTGCATGCATAATAAAAAATTGTGACCCCGCAGAATCTGGATTTTGAGCTCTTGCCATTGACAATACTCCCCTTGAATGCTTAAGCTCATTTTCAAAATCATTTGATGAAAATTCTCCTTTTATTCCGTAACCAGGCCCTCCAGTGCCATTTCCATCAGGATCTCCACCCTGAATCATAAATCCTGCAATCACTCTATGAAATATAGTTCCATCATAATATTCCTTATTAACTAAGTCTATGAAATTATTCACAGTATTAGGAGCTTTCTCTGGATATAATTCTGCTTTTATTTTTTTTCCGCTTTCCATTTCAAAAGTTACAATTGGATTTTTCATTTTATCATCCTTTCTTATTAGTTTTAGTTTACAGCTAAAAAATAACCTATTACGATTATACCCAATACTATCCTGTACCAACCAAAAACTTTGAAATCATGATTTTTAATATACTTCAGTAAGAACTTTATAGATATAATAGAAACAATAAAAGCTACTACCATACCAGTTAAAAGTATGATGATTTCATTTTGTGAGAAATCAAATCCAAACTTCACAATTTTTAAGGCACTTGCTCCAAACATCACAGGGATTGATAAAAAGAATGAGAATTCGGCTGCTATAAATCTTGAAGCTCCTAAAATTATACCTCCAACTATTGTAGCACCTGACCGGGAAGTTCCTGGAATTAATGCTAGAACTTGAAACACACCTATATAGAAAGCTGTTTTATAAGGTAGTTCTTCTAAGTTAGTGATCTTAACTTTTCTGCCCTCATTTTTATTTTCTACTATAATAAAAAGTATCCCGTAGAATATAAGCATTACAGCAACGGTCCAATAGTTATATAAATGATCGTTTAACCAGTCATCAAATAATAATCCCATCACTGCAGCTGGTAATACTCCTATTATAACCTTGTACCATATTTTCATAGTATCTAATTTTTCTTCTTTACTTTTACTCGGAGAAAAGGGATTTAATTTATGAAAAAATAATATAACTACAGCCATTATAGCACCCAGCTGTATTACAACCAAAAACATTTCCTTAAAAGCCGGTGTGACATCCATTTTTATAAATTCTTCTACTAATATCATGTGACCTGTACTACTTACAGGCAGCCATTCTGTAATCCCTTCTACTATTCCAATTATAATTACCTTAATAATTTCAATAACCAATTTTACCTCCAGTGCTAATTTTTAGTCAATTTATAGTATACATTAAAATACAATAGACGTACATTAAACTTTTATTAATAATCTTTACTGAAATCTAAATAAAATAGGGAATATAAAGACGACTGTTGAAAACCAAATACCGTAAAATGTTAAATATTTAGTTTGGAAAATTTCTATTCTTTTAAATTGTATCTTGCCTTTAAAATACTTTCCATAGTACCAAAGTAACCCAGTTAAATTGATCAAAAGCAAAATATTTTCTCCTAATGCGGCAAGTTTATTAGGACTTATACCATATTCTGTCAACCTATTGATTATAGCAGATAAGGCAACAACATCCAATATTATAGCTGTTATAATTAAAGCTGCATTAATATAATCAAATATGTTAATTCTATTATTTATATCTCTAGCAGAAATAGTATATATAACCAGTCCTAAAACTAAAACCAACATAACATCAAATGCAATCAGAAAATTTCTATCTTCTGATGGATTGGACCCTGTATATACCATCACTATCAAAAATATTATCATTGTAATTAAAAATAGAGGACTAAATATTTTTGCTAATATCGGCGCAAAATTTTCGACTACGCTCTTTTTCTTCTCCACTAAATATATTGTCAACATGAATGCAGTAGTTCCCCCAAAAATTCCAATGTTTGATATAACGCCATCACTTATATCAATAGATATAGTTTCAAAAATCATAGCTGTAAATCCAACAAGAACCATGGTTCCTAATACAATTAAACTTCCGTAAATTATACTTTCTCCTGTTAATCTAAAAAAATTCATCCTATCTTTATACTCTTTCCATTTTTTGCCCGTATATGCTATACCTGTTACCAACCAAAGCAATAGTGGTAGATGGAGAGCTGTAAGTACTTCAGTATGATTAGGCGAATAGGATGGATAGAGATTAACGATTACTAGTGATATTAAAAAAGCAGAAGCAACATAAGTAATTATTTTCTTATCAATTTTTCGTGTTATTCCAAAGTATATTGCTGTTACTGGAAGAATAAAAAAGCTTAAATTTTTAAAATATGCTAAATCATCCATTGTTAAGCCGAAAAAATTCGGTATTTTTGCAAGTGTTCCTGCTATAATAGCAAAGACCAATACTAAAAATATATCTTTATAATAATTCTGATTTTTACTTACATCCGATAATAAATTTTTCCACAAGTCCTCTGTGTTTACCTTTGAATATTCCATAGATAAACTGGTTATGTTCCCCATTCTTTTAACACTAATCAGAAAAGCTTCATCATCTGAAAGACCTTGAGATTTTAATTCATCTATTTCTTCTCTTAAATGATCTTCAAGCTCTAATACATCATCTTCACTTATTTTTTCACTTAATCTTAACCTATCTGTCCATGCTGTTATATTTGTTTCTAAATCAAACATATTGTCCTCCTATTCTTCCTCTTCAAATGTTATTTCTTTTGATAATGTAGAATGAACTACTTTCCACTGTTTTTTTTGCTTGTCTAATTCTTCAATTCCCTCTTTTTTTATTCGATAGTATTTTCTTCTGCGTCCTGTTTCTGCCTTTTTCCAATAGGATTCAATAAGTCCTTCTTTTTCTAGTTTATGTAATACAGGATAAAGCATTCCTTCTGTCCAAATTATTTCATTACGAGACATCTCTTTTACCTTTTTTATAATGCTGTATCCATAGTTATCTTTATTTTTCAGAATTGCCAAAACTAAAGGTGTTGATGAGGCGGCAATCAAATCTTTTGATATATCCATAAATACCTCCAAGTTACCTTATAATGATTTGATTATACCTAAGAGTTCTATGTATGTCAATATTATTATATTTACTTTTTCTTAGACTCTTTTTATAGTATAATAAATTCAATAAATTTTATTGGAGTTTCTCTATGATAAGTTCGAAAATGGAAAAAATTAGAAAATATTTTATGTATTTTATTATGTATGCTGTAGTAGGTTGGCTATACGAAGTTTTTTTAGAAGTGGTTATCTATAAGTGGGGATTTTCAAACCGAGGAATTTTATTTGGACCTTACTTACCTATCTACGGTTTTGGAGCCCTTGTATTTATTTTGATATTTTACAAGCTAAGCAGAAAAAAGCAACCTTTAGCTAAAAAGATTGCTGTAGTTTTTGTTGTTTTTTTAGGTTGTGCTGTTGCTGCAACTATTATGGAATTGGTTACAAGCTACGTATTAGAAGTAATTACGGGAAGTTGGCCTTGGCAAACTTATACCGACTATGAATACAACTTTCAAGGAAGAATAGCACTTTCCCCTTCCATAAGATTCGGTTTAGGTGGAGTGTTCTTTATATACGTGCTCCAACCTATTTTTGTGAAAATAGTTGATATTTTATCTAAAAAAACTCTTGGTACAATTTCTAATGTATTGTTTATAATAGTTTTTATTGATTTTATAGTCCAAATATTAAAATAACCATTTTTCTAATATTTATCTACTAATACAATTATTAATTTTTAGTTTTTTTCAGTAATTAAATCTGGAGATACTTTCTTAACAGCACTTAATAATATGGGTATGAAAACTAATTGAATTATTATACCTGGGATACCGGTTGTAATTGAACCAATTAGGTATGTAATAGGCGGCGCAAATTTAATTCCAATAATTCCTACAAATACACCAACCATAATCCCTGCTGCAATTCTTCCCAAAATCATGGCACTCAAAAGTGTTATTACGTTATTAACTCCTCTTTCCTTCAACAAAGAAACTGTCAGAGCATAGATCCCCAATTCAACCATCATTATAAATGCCATAGGCATTAATACAGGCATTCCTGTGAGCACGCTACTGATTAGTGGAGTCAAAACACCAGCTGCTGTAGCAAATTTTGGTGAAAGAATAAATCCACCTATTAGTACTGGAAGATGCATAGGCAAAAATACTGGCCCTGCTCCGCCTACAGCATGAAACAATGTAGGAACAATTAACCCCATAGCAATAAATAATCCTGATAATACAACTTCTCTTGATTTAGTTTTTTTCATAATTTTTTGTATACTAAAATATAATCTAAGTATACCCTCCTTTCTAATTATAAATTAATTCCAACCCAGAATATTCATAACCTGAGAGTATAGTGGATTCTATTACTTTTTGTAAGTAGAACCCTTTTTAAAACACAAAAAACTAAAAATACACCTAAAAGGTATATTTTTAGCTTCGGCTATCTTTTATTAATTTTCAAATTATATATACCTAGATTCTACGTCAATCAATTGAAAAACGCACTCAAAGCCATGATAAATATGCGTTCTTTCGAAATTCAACTTTCACCCATTGGGTGAATGAAAAATACTCGAAAACATGTTGAATTATCAGCTTTTATGACTCGATATATGGTACAATAATAGTAAGAAAAACAGTGAAAAGGGGTCTAAATTATGATTAATAAAATTGATTTCAAAGCTAAGAATCTAACATCAAATGCAGGTCTTTTTCTGCTCCTTGAGAACGCAAAAAGTAATGG
>JAWOEG010000081.1:0-14411 GCA_046482875.1 Eubacteriales bacterium
AAATATATATTTTTCTTGACTATTTTATATACTACTAAAACACCTAAAATACCTATTCCGATTACTACAGTAGAGATTATTGAAGTATAAGTAATCTCAGCAGATAATCTTTTGGATAATATTCCTATAAAGGCCCAAACTACAACAAGAGTGTAAAAAATATCTTGTTTTTTCAATGCAAATATACCTCCTAATAAAACTGCAACAGCTAGGACTAATACCGTCCAGAAAGTTTCTGAAAGACCAAAACCATTCCAGTTAATACTAACTAAAAATGCGCTGAAGTTAGCTATTGTAGCAACAGAAATCCAACCTAAATATATGCTGAAAGGTACATGTACAACAATCTTAATTTTTTTATTATCACTGGTGTTTCCTATATTTAATCTTCGATATACCATAATTAAAGATATTAAAAGTAATATCATTACTACTAGATTTAGAGAGATCATTAGATTATGCCAAGTGTATATCCATAGAGAGTTTAAAATATTTGATATTATAAACCAGTATCCAAGTTTTTCTATGATTTGTGTATTTTTTTCTTTAAAAATCAATACAAGCTGATAGATGACAAATATACCGAGTAAAGTGTAAATTAAACCCCATATTGAAAAAGTAAAGCCTGCTGGAGTAAATAGATTGATATAGTTATCAGATACATCTCCTGTAGTTAATCCATTTATTGGCAATATATTTGCTAAAGCATTTACAGTCAATACTAAAGCAAAAGTAAAAAAATTTAATAGACTTAATGATTTAGTTTTCATGATTTACCTCCTATAAGGTATTTATACCCTAAAAATAAAAAAATATTACACTTCAATATTTTGCCAGTCCCCTTTTTTAAATAATAATAAAAAAGTTATGCCTCTAATAGCAAAATCAAGTACCATAGCTATCCAAGCTCCTACTAAGCCGTATCCTAAAGTAATAGCTAAAAAATAACCTAGTCCAACTCTTATAACCCAAGAAGTAAGACCAGTAGCAATAAGTACAGTTTTAGTATCTCCTGCACCTCTAAGAGCTCCGGCAAATACCATTGCAACAGCTAAAAATGGTTGGGCTACTGCAACTATACGTAAACAAATAACGGCATAGTAAGATATTTCAGGATCATCAGTAAAAATTCTTATAAAAAATTCAGGGAAGAAGAAAAACAGAATACCTAAAACAGACATTATGGTTACAGACATATAACCTGCTGTATATCCACCCACTTTGGCATTATCCTTATCATTAGCGCCTAGGTATTGACCTACTAAGGTGGTAGCTGCAAGGGCAAAGCCCCATCCAGGCATAAAGGAAAGAGACTCGGCGGTAATGGTTATTTTGTGGGCGGCTATCATAACGGTTCCAAGAGAAGCTACAATCCTAAAAAATGCCAACTGTGCAGACCTAAATAAAAGCTGTTCTCCTGCTGCAGGTAAACCTATTTTAAATATCCGCCTAATTATATCATTATCAATTTTAAAATCTCTAAAATCTAAATTGTATTTTCCTTTGGAATTGAATAATATTCTTAAAATTAAAAAAGTAGCAATATATCTTCCTGTAGTAGTTGCAATAGCAGCTCCTGTTACACCAAGTCCGGCACCAGGCATAAACAATTTGATGTTATTTTCTAAAAAAGGAAGGCTTAAGGATAATGTGCGGCTTTCAAAAATTAATAAAAAATTTCCAATGATATTCAATATATTTGATATGCCATTTACAACCATGGGAGTTCTTGTATCTCCGGAACCTCTTAGAGCACCGGACATTATAAAAGTTATAATTAAACCAGGCAGACCTAATAATACTATACGCATGTATTTTACTGCGTAGGGAAATACTTCTGGTTCTGCACCCATTAATTTGACTATATTATTAGATAGAAGAAGTCCAAGACCTGTAAAAACAAAGGCCATAATTACACTTAAAAAAAGAGATTGTAATATAGTATTTTCAGCACTTGCGTAGTTTTTAGCTCCTATAAATCTTGCAACTAAAGCTGTCGTACCTACACTTAATGCTCCAAATACTGCTATTATTAGCATTAATGGATTATCAGTGATGCTTATTGCAGCTATTGCATAACCTCCCAATACCCCTACCATAGCAGTATCGGCAATTCCTAGTAGAGTATGTAAGAACATCTCCATAATAGAAGGTAGAGCAAGCTTTATAGTGACCTTATTCATATTAACTAAGTTGTTTTTCATAATTCCTCCAATTGAAGTAGTATCTTGATTTTCTTACTATTTTACTAATAAGTCAAGTTTTATTATTTTCATTTTATGTTTGTAATATTTATACAATTTAGGTATAATTATTGTAATACTTTTCTACGGGGGTAGACATGGATATTATAAAAAAAGTAGATAAGCAAATTCAAAATTTTAAAACTAAAAGATATGATAACATAGAAAATGCTTTAAAGTATATAGAAAAAGGCATAGAAATGTGTAAAGAAAATAATTTGAGTGATAAACTGCAGGAATGCAGATATTATTATGCACTGGGTCAATTTGATAAAGGTAATTGGAATAAAAGCATTAACATTAATATGGATATTAAAAGAATCATTGAAGAAAGTGGAGAAAAATACGTAACAAAAATTCAAAATTTTATTATGTTGGGAATATCTAACTTTAGTACAGGAAATTATGAAATATCTTTAGAATATTACCTTGAGGCTCTCGAAGATGCGGAAAAGAAAAATGATTTAGAAAGTATAGCTAAAATAAAAACAAACATTAGCGAAATATACAGAGAACTTAAAGACTACAAGGTAGCTAAAGAATATCTAGACGATGTGTTGATTCATGAAAAGAGTTTAAGTAATCAAAGCCTTGGAATTATATATACTAATTATGCTGAAATACTTACTTTAATGGGAGAACTGGTTGCAGGTATTAATTTTCTAGACGAATCAGATAAAATTAGTGAAAATATAAATGATAATGTAGGATTGGCATATAATGCTATGATTAGAGGTAGAATATATGAAAATCAAGGAAGATATAATGAAGCTGAAAAATCTTTTTTGAGAAGCTTATCTATATTTAAAAAAGCTAAAGATGGTGTTTATATTTTTGAAGCCTACGACGACTATATAAAATTTTTAATTAAAAGAAAGAACTTAGATAGAGGAGAATTGATAATACATGAAGCTTTTCAGATTTTAGATGGAAAAGATTCTCTAATAACAGAACTTACATTAGAAAGACATTTGGCTTCAATAAGATATAAGAGAGGTAAATACAAACAATCTGTAGATCATTTTATATCATATGATAGGATGTATGGTGAATATGATATAAATGTTTCAAATATGAGGCTTCTAGCAGTAAAAACTAAATTCGATATAGTAAAATCGCAGAAAGAAAAAACAAAAATAGAAAAGCACAATAAAGAGTTAGAAGAAAAACACGACGTCTTTGTTTTGGCAAAAGACATTATAAAGGAAATAAATTCATCATTACGCTTAAAAAAAATAGCATCAAGAATTTATAATCATTTAAAACAAATCATAAAAGTAGATGTATTTGGCTTGGCTATATATGATAAGATAAGAGGCCAAATAACTTATGAAGAATATATAGAAGAAGATATTTCATACAGTGGTAATTTTGAACCTATAGATTTACACAATTCAAATTCTTTCACAGCTTATGTGGTAAGAAATAACGAAGATATATATTTGAACACAATCCAAGAAAAATCTAAATATATTGATAAAGTAATAATGGAACCGGCTAACAAAGTCGCTGAAACTATAATTATGAAAAAATTGGTATTTGAGGATGAAATTCTAGGAGTGATCACTATACAAAGTTATGAAAAAAACGCTTATGATGGGAAAGATACTGCAATTATTGATTTGATTACTCCTTATTTAGCTATTGCTGTGAATAATTCTATAAAATCTCTTAACTTGGTAAAAGAAATAAAGGAAAGAAAAAATACTGAAGATAAATTAAAAGAAACTAACAATATTCTTAGGAGCTTATCAAATACTGATAATTTGACGGGATTAAACAATAGACACTATCTAAATAAAATAATGGATAATTGTTTTAAGAGAGAAAATATATACGAAAAATCAATTAATTTAGTAATGATAGATTTGGATTTTTTCAAAGAATATAATGATACTTACGGACATGTTGAAGGAGACGAGGTAATTAGGAAGGTAGGCTCTAAAATAAAAGAAATATGTAATTATTACAATATAGATGCTTTTAGATATGGTGGAGATGAATTCTTAATATTTGATTATCGCTTAGATAAAAGGGGCTTGGAAAAACTTGGAAAAAAAATAAATATAGAGATAGAAGAATTAAGGATTAAAAACTCTAAATCACCGATTAGTGACTATGTAACTGCATCAGTTGGATTAACACAAGTAAGTATAAAAGAAAATTGTAACCAGAATAAATTGTTGAAAAAAGTAGATGATGCCTTGTATGAATCAAAAAGGATAGGAAGAAATAAAGTTGTTATGATATAAAAACCGACCTTTATAAAAAAGATCGGTATGGTGGTGGGCGTAACAGGGCTCGAACCTATGACCCCCTGCTTGTAAGGCAGGTGCTCTCCCAGCTGAGCTATACGCCCTTAATGAGAATGGGTTAATTAATTCTTATAGAAATATCTTAGCAAATAAGGGGCATTATGTCAATAAATAAAATTATTTTCATATATAGCTTGCAATTTTTGAAAAAACAATGTATTATGTATTATAGCCTTTAATAAACAATATATTAACAACTAAGCACTGAGTGGAAAATTTATATTATTATAAACAAGTAAATTTAAGTTAAGTTTTGAGATGTTGTAAAGTTTAAAGGAAAATAAAATTTAACGGAGGATTCAATTAATGATTAATGGAACAGTAAAATGGTTTGATGCAAAAAAAGGTTTTGGTTTTATAACAGGAGAAGATGGACAGGACGTATTCGTTCACTACTCAAAGATTAATAAGTCTAATTTCAAAACTTTAGAAGAAGGCGAAAAAGTAACTTACAATGTTGTTGAAGGTCCAAAAGGCCCTCAAGCAGAAGAAGTAACACCTGTATAAGCAAAAAACTAAAAGATTTATCCTGCAGCTTTAGCTGCAGGATTTTTGTTTTTTGTGAATTAATAAATCCTATTAAAAGTAAAATTTTCTTCTTCTAACTTGTTTAAAATTTCATTTATATGATCATGCCCATTAGTTTCTGCCGTTAATTCTAACTGAACGTTCATGTATCTATCCGTAGCTTTAAACTGATTATGTTCTAGTTTTATAACGTTGGCATTTAATTCAGATAATAATTCAGAAATTTTCAAAAGTTGGCCGGGCTTATCTGGGAGATCAACGGCAAAACAAAATATTCTACCTCTAGATATAAGGCCTTTGTTTATCATAGATGAAATAGTTACAACATCTATATTTCCACCACTTAAAACACAAACTACATTTTTGTTTTTGGTCGTTAGTTTTTTTAATGCAGCTAAAGGAAGTACTCCAGCTGTTTCAGAAAGGAATTTATGTTTTTCGATAAGCATTAGTAAGGCTTCCATAATATCTTCTTCGGAAACTGTAATCATACCATCAACATAATTTTTAATAACATCGAAAGTTGATTCTCCAGGGCATCTCACAGCTACACCTTCTGCAGAAGTATTTACCTTATTTAAACTTGTTAACTGATTATTATCTATTGAAAGTTTCATTGCCATAGCACCTTCTGGTTCAACTCCGATAACTCTTATGTTTGGATTAATTGCTTTAACTGCTAAAGAAATTCCGCTTATTAGTCCACCACCACCTACAGGTACAAGTATTTCATCAACATCTTCTAAATCTTCTAGTATTTCTAAGCCTACAGTTCCTTGACCGCAAATAATGTCATAATCATCAAAGGGATGAATAAATTCGTATCCGTATTTTTTAGATAATTCCATAGCTTTATTATAGGATTCATCATAAATATCTCCATGAATAATTACATCGGCTCCATACTCTTTAGTTGCATCTACTTTAATTAAAGGAGTTATGTTTGGCATTACAATTGTAGACTTCAATCCTAATTTTTTGGCAGAATAAGCTACTCCTTGAGCATGATTTCCAGCTGAGGATGCAATAATGCCTTTAGATTTAACTTCCTCAGAAAGCAAACTAATTTTATTATAAGCGCCTCTAATCTTAAATGATCCTGTAAATTGAAGATTTTCAGTTTTTAAAAATACATTATTATTACATTCATTACTAAAAAAGTCACTTCTAATCAATTTCGTTTCATTTATTACTCCCTTTAAGTTTTCTGAAGCTTTTTTGATATCTTTTATTGATGTTTCCGGTTTATATACACATTTTTTATTTTCGCTATTCATTTTAATTCCTCCTCTTATAATAAAAAAATCGCCTCATAAAGAGACGAGATAACTCGCGGTACCACTCTAATTGATTCCTCAAATTTTCGATTCTAACAAATCAAAGTCTTTTAACGAGACTAACCGATATTCTTTACTTTTTTCAAGAATACTTTTCAAGAGGGATATTTATATAAAAATGTTTCTGATTTTCACCAAACATCAGATCTCTGAAAACTAATTTTATATAACTGTCTCTTTCATAAAATTTTATATATTACTTATTATTTTAAGTACTTGAAATAAAAATGTCAAGAAAAATTAATGAATCTCTAAAAAATCGTTGACAGATGTCTTCGAAGGATGTATAATTCTAAATAAGTTATAAATATTGAGCTGTGAGGGAGAGAAAAATATTCTTAAGCCGGTTAAAGAGAGCTGATGGTTGGTGTGAATCAGTGCCGAAGGAATATATAATGATCACTCCTGAGCTTCCAATTTGAAATATAGTAGAAGAGGACGGGTGCTTACGATATAAAGCTAGGATTCAAAGAATTTAATTCTTTCGATCTGAATAAGGCGATTTTTTATTATCGCAAACTAGGGTGGTACCACGAAAGACCTTTCGTCCCTATATATATCTTTGAGATGTATATAGAGATGAAAGGTTTTTTTATGTTTATAATAGATTTTTATAATAAAAGGAGGATAAAAATGACTAAAAAAGTGAGTTTTAAGGTTTCCAATGGAATGGATTCAACAGTAAGAGTTCTTACAACTTTGAGAAGAAAGAATTTCTGTGTTAAAGAATTTTCAATGGAAGAAATGGGACAAAATAGAGCAAGACTTGTTCTTACAGTAGATGATAATCATCCTGTAGCTAACTTTAATAGAGCCGTTCTTCAAATGAAAAAGCTTGTTGATGTTTACGACGTAGAAGAAGTATAAAAATCAATTAACTATTGACTTAATATATATATAGAGTTAAAATGCATACAATGTACAATCGATAATAATTTAAAAACAATATTAGGAGGAAATTATGGGTAAAATGTATTATGACAAGGATGTAGATTTTGGAATGATTGAAGGAAAGACTGTAGCTGTCATTGGTTATGGTAGTCAGGGACATGCGCATGCCTTAAACTTAAAAGAGTCTGGAGTTAATGTAGTTGTAGGGCTTTATGAGGGTAGCAAATCCTGGGACAAAGTAAAAAATGATGGTTTAGAAGTTAAAACAGTAGCTGAAGCGAGTAAAAAAGCAGATTTAGTTATGGTTTTAGTACCAGATGAAAAACAAAAGAAAATATATGAAGAAAGCATTGAACCAAATTTAGAAGAAGGTAACGCACTAGCATTTGCTCATGGTTTTAATATAGTATTTAATCAAATTGTACCACCTAAAAATGTTGATGTATTTATGGTAGCACCAAAAGGACCAGGACATATAGTAAGAAGAGTATACAAAGAAGGACAGGGAGTGCCTGTGCTTATAGCAGTAGAGCAGGATTATACAAATAAGTGTAAAGAAGTTGCTCTAGCTTATGCAAGGGGTATCGGTGGAACTAGAGCTGGTGCTATTGAAACAACTTTCAAGGAAGAAACAGAAACTGACTTATTCGGAGAACAAGCAGTACTTTGTGGTGGAGTATCAGAACTAATAAAAGCTGGGTTTGATACCTTGACAGATGCAGGATATCAACCAGAAATAGCATACTTTGAATGCTTACATGAAATGAAATTAATAGTAGATCTTCTTTATGAAGGTGGTTTAGAGAATATGAGATATAGTATAAGTGATACTGCTGAATATGGAGATTATATGACTGGTACTAGAATAGTAAACGAAGATACAAGAAAAGAAATGAAAAAGATTTTAGCAGAAATTCAAGAAGGAAAGTTTGCAAGAAAATGGATTCTTGAAAACCAAGCAGGAAGACCGGAATTTAATGCAATCAAAAATAAGGAACTTGAGCATAAGTTAACTGGAACAGGTAAAAAACTTAGAGACATGATGAGTTGGATTGAAAAGGAGTAGGGAATGGGTAGTAAATTAGTTAAAGAAGGATTGACGAAAGCACCCCATAGATCTTTGTTTAAAGCATCAGGATTAACTGATGAGGAAATAGAAAGACCCCTAATAGGTGTAGTAAATTCTTTTAATGAAATAGTACCTGGACACGTAGGATTAAATGATATAACGGAAGCTGCTAAAAAGGGAGTTTTAATGGCTGGAGGAACCCCTCTTGAATTTCCTGCAATAGCAGTTTGTGATGGTATTGCAATGAATCATGAAGGTATGAAATATTCATTAGCTAGTAGAGAGTTAATAGCTGATAGTATTGAGACGATGGCCTTAGCTCACGGACTTGATGGGTTAGTCATAATACCAAACTGCGACAAAAACGTTCCTGGATCTATGATGGCTGCAGCTAGGTTAAATATACCAGCTATTATTGTTAGTGGCGGACCTATGCTATCCGGAAGATACAATAATAAACATGTGGATTTAATAAGTGTTTTTGAGGGAGTTGGATCAGTTACAAACAAGAAGATGAGTCGAAAAGAACTAAAAGAATTAGAAAATTCAGCTTGTCCTACCTGTGGATCTTGTTCTGGAATGTTTACCGCTAATTCTATGAATTGTATGAGTGAAGCTTTAGGTATAGCCTTGCCGGGAAACGGAACCATACCAGCAGTGTTTTCTGAACGTAAAAGACTCGCTAAAAAATCTGGAATGAAAATAATGGAACTTGTTGAAAAGGATATAAAACCTAGAGATATTTTAACAGAAGAAGCATTTAAAAATGCTTTAACCGTAGATATGGCTTTAGGATGTTCAACAAATACAGTACTTCATCTTACAGCTATAGCTTATGAAGCTGATGTAAAAATGGATCTTGATATTATAAACCAAATAAGTAAGGTAACTCCTAACTTATGCAGGTTAAGTCCAGCAGGACCATATCATATTGAGGATTTGGATTCAGCAGGAGGAATATCTGCTGTAATGAAAGAACTTGATAAAAAATCCTTAATCAATAAAGATGTAATTACAGTAGCTGGAACTGTTGGAGAAAAAATATCTAAGGCTATTAAAAAAGGCGATAAAGTAATTGCATCAGTTGAAAAACCCTATTCAGAAACAGGTGGAATACAGGTTATGTACGGTAATTTAGCCCCGGATGGAGCTGTAATAAAAAAATCAGCTGTAGATGATAAAATGCTTAAGGTTAAAACTAAGGCAAAGGTTTTTGAATCAGAAGAGGCAGCAGTTGAAGCAATTTTAGGAGGCAGTATTAAAGCTGGAGATTGCGTAGTTATAAGGTATGAAGGACCAAAAGGTGGTCCTGGAATGAGAGAAATGCTTACACCAACATCTGCACTTTCGGGAATGGGTCTGGATGATAAAGTATCATTGATAACAGACGGTAGATTTTCAGGAGGTTCTAGAGGGGCAGCAATAGGTCATGTATCTCCAGAGGCTTGCGAGTTAGGACCAATAGCTTATATAAGGGACGGAGACGTAGTAGATATAAACATTATAGAAGGAAAATTAAATGTTCTTATCTCTGACAAAGAGTTTGAAGAAAGAAAAAGAAAAACAAAGATCAAAGAAACTAAATACAAAGGATATTTAGGAAAATATGCGAAATTGGTAACTTCAGCATCTACCGGAGCTATATGTAATTAATAAAAGAGGGTAGTTTTCTACCCTCTTGATTTTACGAAAGAATCATATTTTGTATGTTTTTTTCTTAAATTTAAGTATTAAATGTTTTTGAAAGGAGAAGCAATGAAACTATCTGGATCTAGAATTATATTAGAGACTTTAAAAGAAAATAATGTAAATACTCTTTTTGGATACCCTGGAGGAGCAGTAATACCTTTATACGATGCTCTATACGATGAGGGGGAAAGCTTTACACATATAAGAACTGCTCATGAACAGCATATGGTACATGCAGCAGATGCTTATGCTCGAACTACGGGGAAGGTAGGAGTTGCTATTGCAACTTCAGGTCCAGGCGCTACTAATACAGTTACGGGAATTGCTAATGCTTATATGGATTCGGTTCCTATAGTTGTTATTACAGGACAAGTACCAAATATGCTTTTGGGTAAGGATTCTTTTCAAGAAGTAGATATCACAGGAGTAACTTTGCCTATCACAAAACATAACTATCTGGTAAGAAAAGTTGAAGATTTAGCTCAGGTTGTAAATGAAGCTATCTATGTAGCAGCTGAAGGGAGACCTGGACCAGTGCTTATTGATGTGCCAAAGGACGTTTTTTTAGCTGAAACAGAATATATTAAAAAAAATAAACTGAATTACAAAGAAAAAAAAATAATACCTTCAAAGGACTCAATTGATAGAGCTGTTAAGTTAATTAATGCTTCTAAGAAGCCTGTAGTTTATGCAGGCGGTGGTGTAAGAATCTCAAAGAATGATATTCTTCTTCAAAAGCTTGTTGAAAAAAATGATATTCCTACAGCAAATTCATTTATGGGATTTGGGACTATTCCAAGAGACCACAGATTATCTTTAGGTTTAGTTGGTATGCACGGACACAGGGAGACTAATTTGGCTGTTACAGAGAGTGATCTTATTATAGCAATTGGAGCAAGATTCAGCGATAGGGTTATTGGTAAACCGGATGAATTTGCTCCTAAAGCAAAAATAATACACATAGATATTGATGATACAGAGATAGATAAAAACACGAAAGACTGCGTTCCTTTAATTGGAGATATGAAAAGTATATTAGAACTTTTATACCAAAAAGTAGAAAAAAACTCGAGAACAAGTTGGCTGAAATCGATATTGAAAGAAAAGATTGATGATCCTGAAAAAGATAAGTTTGTCCCCAAAAATATACTTGAAACAGTAAATGAATACTTTAAAAAAGATACTGTAGTAGCTACAGATGTTGGTCAGCATCAGATGTGGACGGGACAGTTTTGGAAATTCAAAAAATCAAATGAGTTTGTTACATCTGGAGGTCTAGGTACTATGGGTTACGGACTAGGAGCGGCTATAGGAGCCCAGGTTGGAAATCCAACTAAAAATGTAGTTCTGATTACTGGGGATGGTAGCTTTAGAATGAATTCTATTGAACTTTTGACATTATCGAAATACAAACTACCTATTCGTATGATAATGATGAATAATCATTCTTTAGGAATGGTAAGGCAGTGGCAGAGGATGTTCAGCAACAGTAGGTACTCTGAAACGGATACTTTTGATTTTGTGGATAACGTTAAATTAATGGATGCTTACGGAATAATGGGATATAGAGTAGGATCTATCGAAGAATTGAACCAGGTTTTAAAAGACACAAAAGATTTGAATAGATCAATTTTTATCGAATGTGTTATAGATAACAATGAATCAGTATATCCAATTGTTCCACCTGGAAGACCGATTAATGAGCTTCTTTTAAACGGATAAAAAACTTGATACAAAGATAAAGTGCATCCTAAATATTAGATGAGAAAGCTAATCTTTAGAGGTGCACTTTTTATGATTCGATTTCTTTTATACCATCCACTGTTTGAAGTCCTTCAATTATATCAACAGGAGTAGTAGTTATAGGAAGTCTTAATATTATTTTTAATCGAAGAGATTCTTCTTGTTCATCGTGAATAGAAATCTGTTTTATCTGTACGTTTTCATTACCTAAGTAAGTTCCTATTGCGCCTATTTGACCAGGTTCATTTGTACATATAATATTGATTTTAATTTCATGACGCCTATTTACTAATATACGATTTAATTTTTGGAAAAATATAAGAGAAAACATAACGATTGCTGTAGTAAATACAGCAGGTGCTAAAAATCCAGCGCCACAGGCTAAGCCGATACCGGCAGTGGCCCATAGACTAGCGGCTGTAGTAAGTCCTCTGACACTGACTCCTTCTTTAATAATAGTACCAGCACCTAAAAAACCAATACCGCTAACTACTTGAGCTCCTAAGCGAGCTGCATCTGTATCCGCATAAGTTTCAGCAAGAAAGATGCCTGTGACCATTATTAATGTAGAGCCGGTACCTACTAAAATATGAGTTCTCAGTCCGGCAGGCCTATTAATGCCTTCGCGTTCTATACCAATAATACCGCTTAATAAAAACCCAACAAATATTCTCAATATGATTTCATTCATAGTTAAATACATCATATTACCACCTCTAAAAAATTATCTTTCCCATCTTAGATCTTTGCCGTAAAATTTACATCCTATATAATTATTTAAAACTCTTGATACAATCCTATCTGTATAGTTTCTACCTAAGTTTTCAATAGGAAGATTGGTAGAAACGATAGTATTTTTACCTGAGATTAATCGAGAATTAATTATATTGAAAAGTTCTGTTTTTGTAAAAGAGTTGTTTGATTCTGTTCCCAGATCATCTATTATTAATAAATCAGAATCAAAAAGAAGTTGATAATTAATTTTATCCATTTCGTTACCACTTTTGTTTCTGAATTTATAGTTGCTAATAACTTCAAACATCTTGAAAGATGTTTGGTAAACTACGGTGTAGCCCTCATCAATAAGTTCTTTAGCTATACAATTGCACATGAATGTCTTTCCTAGTCCTGTACCTCCGTAAAAAAGAAGATTATCTTTTGTTTTATGAAAATTTAAAGTAAATTTTTTGCTTTCTTTATAAATATTTTTCATATTTTCTTTAGGGGAAAGATTTTCACCAGGATAAATATTGTCGCTGAAAATATCAATGTCAAAGGTATCAAAATTTTCTTTTTTCAACATGTGCTCCATATTAGACATTTTATAAAGTTGGTTAATTATCTCCTGTTTAAAACAAATACACCTTTCTCCGTTTTGAAGATAGCCGGTATCATTGCATATTTCACATTCATGAGAGGCTTCGAGATAATCTATAGGTATATTTTTTTCATTGTAAATGCTTTTTCTTTTTTTCTTTAAATTTTCTAAGTCTTCTTTTAAGTTTGATATTTTTGCTTTGTAATCTTCCGGTTTACTGAAGGTATACTTAGATATTTTAATGCTTATTAAAGAAATTTCTTTATGAATCTGTTTTAACTTTGGGACCATCTCGTACAGTTCGTTTTTTCTGTATTCTAATTCGGATTTACTTTTCAATCTTTTTTTATCGTAATTTTTTAATATATCTCTTATTATTTCATTGTTCATAATATCAATCTACTCCTGATTTTTCTTATTAAACTTTCTTCTCGCTATTTTATCAAGCTCTTCTGGCGTATAATTTTCGTACCTTTGCTCAAAATTATCAAAATCGGCTTTTTTAGTTTTTTTATTTTTATAAGTAGATCTTTTTCTATCTTTGATATCCTCTACTTTTTTATATCCTTTTTTATGCCAATCATTTAATATAGAATTAAAATAATTAATATTTGGGTTCGGTATCTTACTTGAATTTTCCAAAGCCTTTAGGACCATTTCTATGGAAAAATCCCATTCAAAAAACCACTTATCTATGATATCCATTTCACTTTTGGTTAATTGTCTTCCTGAAAAACCTAAAGAAGTTTTAATTTTTTTATAATACCCATAAATTTCTGACTGCTTTTCAAAATAGTCACCAAGATCTTCAATAGTTTCTACGTTACTATCGTACCAAGAACTCAATACAGATTCTATATATTTTAAGCTTTTAACTTTTTTCCGCTCAATGCAGAATATAAATCCTTGAATTATGATAATATTATTGAAGGAATATTTTTCTTTCCAAGACAAAACTTTCCTTTTTTCGTTAAAAGTAAGTTCTCTTCCCAAGGTTTTTCTCAATTCTTGGAACATCTCTTTGGTAGATTCTTTTTTATTTGATTCTACCAAATCATTAAATGAAACTTCTTTTGTATTTGAATTACAATTGTAAACTTTTTCTACGTATAGTTGTTTAAGGTTTAAAAATTCTATATCATATCTACCTGTATCTTTGTAGTGCTTTCTTACAATACCTTGTTCTTCCCAGTAAGACCAAGCTTCATCTATTTCCTCTTCAGATATGTTTAGGTTTTTAGAAATAGATATATTGCTAAAGTCGTCCTCTACATCTTC
>JAWOEG010000084.1:0-18497 GCA_046482875.1 Eubacteriales bacterium
CCGAACCATTGTAAACACAATAATAGTTCGAGGAACCTATCCGTGCCCCCTTGGCTTCCCAGTCTGCACTGGCAGGATATGTGGTATTGTTAGACGGGGCGGCGGCATTTCCTGACGGGTTTTTGGAGCATCTGGTGCAGTACATGGATCATTAGCAGCAGGAGCTTTAACTTCAACTTTTACAGCATCTCAAGGATTGCTACTAATGCTACCTAATATGTATAAAATTGCTGGGGAATTACTACCGGGAGTTTTCCATGTTAGTGCTAGAGCAGTAGCAGGACACGCATTATCTATATTTGGAGATCATTCAGATGTTATGGCAACTAGACAAACCGGATTTGCTCAATTAGCATCAGGTAGTGTACAGGAAGTTATGGACTTGGGAGGAGTTGCACACCTAACTGCAATTAAAACTAGAATTCCTTTCGTACACTTTTTTGATGGATTCAGAACATCTCATGAGATTCAAAAAATAGAAACTATCGACTATAAAGATTTTTCTAAATTAGTTGATTATGAAGCAGTAAAAGAATTTAGAAAAAGAGCATTAAACCCAGAACACCCAGTTACAAGAGGAACTGCTCAAAATCCTGACATATATTTCCAAGCTAAAGAATCAGCAAATAGTTTTTATACTGATGTTCCCGATATAGTAGCAGATTATATGGAAGAAATGAATAAAATAACCGGAAGAGAATATAAGCCTTTTAATTACTACGGAGCAGAAGATGCTGAAAACATTGTAGTAGCTATGGGTTCTGTTACAGAAACTATTGAAGAAACAGTAGACTATTTAAATTCAAAGGGAGAAAAAGTTGGTCTAGTTAAGGTACACTTATACAGACCATTCTCTGAAAAATACTTCTTTAATGTACTACCTAAATCAGTAAAAAGAATATCTGTATTAGATAGAACTAAAGAAATTGGTTCTCCAGGAGAACCTTTATACTTAGACATAAAAGCAATGTTTTATGACAAAGAAGATAGACCTTTAATCGTTGGTGGAAGATATGGATTAGGATCTAAAGATACTACACCAACTCATATAAAAGCTGTATATGATAATTTGAAAACAAATGAACCAAAGAATGGATTTACAGTAGGAATAATCGATGATGTGACATTTACTTCACTATTAGAAGGAGACACTATTGTAACATCACCTAAAAGTACTATTAAGTGTAAATTCTGGGGATTAGGTTCAGATGGAACAGTTGGAGCTAACAAAAATGCTATTAAAATAATTGGTGATAATACGGATATGTATGCTCAAGGATATTTCTCTTACGACAGTAAAAAATCTGGAGGAATTACAGTTTCTCACTTAAGGTTTGGAGAAGAGCCAATTAGATCAACATACCTAGTAAATCAAGCCGACTTTGTATCGTGTTCACAACAGTCATACGTTGATAAATATGACTTACTAAAAGGTCTTAAAAAAGGTGGAATTTTCTTATTAAATACAATTTGGAATGAAAAAGAAGTAGAAGAAAATTTACCTACAAACCTTAAAAAATATATAGCTGAAAATGACATAAGTTTTTATACTATAAATGCTACTAAAATAGCGGAAGAAATAGGATTAGGCCATAGAACCAATATGGTAATGCAATCAGCATTCTTTGACTTAGCAAAGGTAATTCCTAAAAAAGAAGCTATAGAATATTTAAAAGAAGCAATTAAAAAAACATATGGTAAAAAGGGTGATAAGATAGTATCTATGAATCAAGAAGCTGTAGATAAAGGAATATCAGAATTAGTTAAGATAGATGCACCTGAATCTTGGAAGGGTTTAAAAGAAGATTGTAAAGATGATGATGGAGATAAAGATAAGCCGGAATTCATTAAAAATGTTCTTGAACCTGTAAATAGACAAGATGGAGATAATCTTCCAGTAAGTACATTCACAGGAAGAGAAGATGGAAGTTTCCCACAAGGGACATCGGCTTATGAAAAAAGAGGTATAGCAGTAAATGTACCTGAATGGCAAATCGATAACTGTATACAATGTAATCAGTGTTCATTTGTTTGTCCACACGCAGTTATTAGACCATTCCTAGTAGATGAAGATGAAAAGAAAAATGCTCCGGAAGCTTTTGATACTAAAAAAGCTATGGGCAAAGGATTAGAAGGATTAGAGTATAGAATTCAAATAAGTCCTTTAGATTGTACAGGATGTGGAAACTGTGCTGATGTTTGTCCAGCAAAAGAAAAGGCATTAATAATGAAACCTATTGAAACTCAGGAAGAAGTTCAATCAACTAATTGGGAATATGCTGTGAATAACGTGAAAGTTAAAGACACTCTAATGAATAAAGGAACAGTAAAGGGAAGCCAATTTTCACAACCTCTATTAGAATTCTCAGGAGCTTGTGCTGGATGTGGTGAAACACCATACGCTAAAGCTGTAACTCAATTATACGGAGACAGAATGATTATAGCTAATGCTACAGGATGTTCTTCAATTTGGGGAGGATCAGCACCAGCAACACCTTACTGTCAGAATGCACAAGGAAAAGGACCTGCTTGGGCTAACTCGTTATTTGAAGATAATGCTGAGTATGGATATGGTATGGCCTTAGCCGTTAATGTAATAAGAGGAAGCATTGAAGACTCTATGAAAGATATGTTAGATAAAGGCGTAGATTCAAGTGTTAAAGAAGCATTTGAAGCTTGGATTGAAGGCAAAGAAGATGCTGATGCTTCAGAAAAAGCTACTGAAAAAGTATTAGCAGCTCTTGAAGGTTATGAGCCTTGTGATGAATGTAAAAAAGATTATGAAAATATAATAGACAATAAAGACTATCTAATCAAAAAATCTGTATGGATTTTTGGTGGAGATGGATGGGCTTATGATATAGGATACGGTGGATTAGACCACGTATTGGCATCTGGAGATGATATAAACGTAATGGTATTTGATACTGAAGTTTATTCTAACACAGGTGGACAGTCATCTAAAGCGACGCCAACTGCTGCAGTGGCTAAATTTGCTGCATCGGGTAAAAAAGTTAAGAAAAAAGATTTAGGTATGATTTCAACAACATACGGATATATATATGTTGCACAGGTAGCAATAGGAGCAAATCAAAATCAATTTATGAAAGCTCTTAAAGAAGCAGAAAGCTACAAAGGACCTTCTATAATAATAGCTTATGCACCATGTATAAACCATGGTATTAAAGCAGGAATGGGTAAATCAATAGAGCAAGAAAAGAAAGCTGTAGAAGCTGGATACTGGCATCTATACAGATTTAATCCACTTTTAAAAGAAGAAGGCAAGAATCCATTTGTATTAGATTCTAAAGAACCAAAAGCTTCATTTAGAGAATTTCTTGAAAGCGAAGTTAGATATACATCACTTCAAAGAACATTCCCAGAAGTGGCTGAAGAATTATTCCAGGCAGCAGAAGTTGCAGCTAAGGAAAGATACGAAGGCTACAAAAGAATGGCGGAAATGAAGTATTAAAAACTCAAATAAAGGAGTCCGGCTGAAAAGCTGGACTTCTTTTAATTTATAGTTTAATCTTCAATCCAATTTTTAGATTTTTTTAAAGCTCTCTTCCAATTATAATAATATTTTTCAGCTTTTTCTTTATTCATTTTAGGTGAAAATTCAAAAATACCAGTGTTAATAGATTTTATATAATCCATAGATTTCCAGAAGCCTATAGATAAACCTGCTAAATAGGCTGCACCTAAAGCTGTAGTTTCGTATATTTCTGGTCTTACTACTTTTTTATCTAAAATATCCGATTGAAATTGCATTAAAAATTTATTATTAGTAGCTCCACCATCTACTTTTAACATTTTCAACTCTATTCCTGATTCTTCAATCATAGTATTAACAACGTCCTTAGTTTGATAGGCAATAGACTCTAAAGCTGCTCTGATGATATGATTTTTATTTGTGCTTCGGGTAAGACCAACTATAGTTCCTCTCGCATACATATCCCAATGCGGAGCACCAAGACCAGAAAAAGCAGGTACAAAATATACACCTTCATTATCATCGATTTTTTGGGCGAAATATTCACTGTCTTCTGATTTATCTATCAACCTCATTTCATCTCTAAGCCACTGTACTGCTGCTCCAGCTATAAATATTGACCCTTCCAAAGCGTAAGTTATTTTACCATTTATACCCCAGGCAATGGTTGTTAGCAGTCCTTTTTCAGAATAAATCAATTCACTTCCAGTATTCATAAGCATGAAACATCCTGTTCCGTAAGTGTTCTTAACTGTGCCTTTATTATAGCAGCATTGGCCAAACAAAGCTGCCTGCTGATCTCCTGCTATTCCTGATATAGGTATTGATACATTCCTGAATAGATTATTAGATGTTTCACCATAAACTTCTGAAGAATTTTTTACTTTTGGTAGTAAATTTTTAGGGATATCTAATTCATTAAGCAGTTTATTATCCCAATCTAGTTT
The DNA here is from genome assembly GCA_046482875.1 of Eubacteriales bacterium. Taxonomy (GTDB): domain Bacteria; phylum Bacillota; class Clostridia; order Tissierellales; family Dethiosulfatibacteraceae; genus UBA8670. The sequence goes on from JAWOEG010000084.1 coordinate 4,441, forward strand.
TTTTATATTAAAAATCATAGTCCGAGAAGCATTAGAATAGTCTGTAACATGTACTTTTTTATTAGTTAAATTCCATATAAGCCATGTATCTATAGTTCCGAAAAGAAGCTCGCCCTTCAAGGCTTTTTCTCTTGCATTTTCAACATTATCCAAGATCCATTTGATTTTTGTGCCTGAAAAATATGCATCAATTACTAAACCTGTATTTTTTTTCACATATTCTCCTAATTTTTTTTCTTTTAATGAATCACATATAGAAGCGGTTCTTCTACACTGCCAAACTATTGCATTGTATATTGGTTCACCGGTCTTTCTATCCCAAATAACAGTAGTTTCTCTTTGGTTGGTTATCCCTATAGCTGCAATTTCTTTTGGCGAAATACCAGCTTTTTTCACAACATTTTTAGCAGTGTCTAGCTGTGTAGTGAGAATTTCTATAGGATCCTGTTCCACCCAACCGGATTTTGGATAAATTTGGGAAAGCTCTTTTTGAGAAGTTTCTACAATCTCTCCATTTTGATTAAATAGTATAGACCTAGAGCTGGTTGTTCCTTGATCTAAAGATAATATATATTTTTTATTCATAAGACACTCCTTGTAGATTATATTTAAAAATATCGATAATTTTATTTTATCATAAATATTAATCTTTAAAAAACAAAATATAAAATAGGATAAATGACCTTGAAAAAAAATTTAAAAAGTTTATAATAATAATGTTGCATCAAAGGAGTTCAATATGAATACAACAATACAAATATTAACATTTCTAACAGATATAGTATTACCTTTAGTATTAGGTTATATCTTAGCCCACAAAACTAGTGTAAGAAGATATCAAATGGAAAAACTATTAAAATTAAACATATACTTCTTATATCCTTTGGTTATTAGTTTAAGTACCTGGATAGTAACAATAAACAAAGAACTTTTATGGCTGCCGATAGTTGGATTGCTAACACCTTTAATCGGAGGAGGAATAGGCTTTATAACAGGGAAAAAAAGGTTTGAAGATCCATTAGAGAGAGGAAGCTATACTATAGCGTATATGCTATCAAACAGAGGAACTATAGGAGGGTTGGTAGCCTTTATAATACTCGGAGAAGTAGGTTATGCATATAACCAATTTTCTCTTATATTTAACACTATTACCTTATATATGGTGGCATATCCAATCGCATCATATTTTAGCCAAAAGTCTGAAGGTAATACTGTGAAAATTAGGATGGGAGATATTCTTTTTACAAAAAATCAAATACCTATTTTAGGAATAATAGCAGGAATGTCCTTAAATTTTTTAGATGTACCTAGACCAGAGGTAATGGGAGACTTTTTTAGTGTTCTAATACATATAGTTGCCTGGTGTGCCTTAATACCAATAGGAATGAATATTGATTTTAAAGAAATGTCTAGGTTTAAAAAACTAATACCAGAAATATCCTTAGTAAAATTCGTATTTATGCCGTTGCTAATGGTATTTATTTCAAGATTTATAGTAAGTGATGAAATTATACTAAAAACTATCGTTATTCATTCATCAGTACCAGCTGCTATAAATTCTGTTATAGTTTCGAAAATACACAACCTAAATATACATTTAACTATAATGGTATTTGTTTCAACTACAGCTATATATGTTATGTTTGTATTTCCAATTTTATTTTTAATTCTATAAAAGCATAGTATGTATAAACATAATATGTTAAAATGATTAGTAAAGAATAATGTAAGGAGATAACATTGAAATACAAGTTAAAAGAGCTACTCCAAAAAGAAATTAATGGATCAATATTAATAGATGAAAAAATGGATAATCATACATACTTTAAAACTGGTGGGCCAACGGAATTATTTATAGAACCTGAATCTGTAAAGGAGCTTAAGGTATCATTAGAAATAATAAAAGAAAATAAATATCCATATTATATAATAGGGAATGGAACGAATATACTTGTTTCTGATGACGGCTACAAAGGCGCTGTTGTGAAAATAGGGCATAAATTAAATTCTATATCAGTTAAAGGAAATGTAGTAGAAACAGGCGCTGGTACATTACTTTCATCACTATCAAAAGCGGCCTGTAAAGAGGGACTAAGAGGGTTAGAGTTTGCTAGTGGGATACCTGGATTTGTAGGTGGTGCTGTAGCAATGAATGCTGGAGCCTATCATGGAGAGATGAAAGATATTATAGATTATGTAGTATGTTTAGACCAGGAGAATAACCTTAAAACTTATACTAATAAAGAAATGAATTTTAGATATAGAAATAGTATAGTGAAGGACGAAGATTTGATTGTGTTGAAGATGGGTATTTTGCTGGAAAGAGGAGATACTAATGAAATAAAGGATAAAATAAATCTTTTAACTAGATTAAGAAAAGAAAAGCAACCCATTGAAATGCCTAGCGCAGGAAGTACTTTTAAAAGACCTAAGGAAGGATTTGCTGCTAAGTTGATAGAAGACTCGGGGCTTAAAGGTCTAAGAATTGGAGATGCAATGGTATCTGATAAACATAGTGGGTTTATAGTTAATTGTGGAAAAGCTAAAACATCTGAAATCTTAAGCTTAATGAGAATAGTAAGAGAAAGAGTCAAGGAAAAGTACTCTGTAGAACTTGAACCGGAAGTGAAAATAATAGGTGAAGAATTCTGAGGTGACTATGAAAGTTATAAGAGATTATCATATTCATTCTACATATTCAAAAAATAAACACGGAAAATCAACTCCTGAAGAGGATGTAAAAAAAGCCTGGGAGATAGGATTAAAGGAGATTGCTGTATCTGATCACGGGCCCAGTCATTATCTTTATGGAATAAAAAGAAGAAATATAAAGAAATTAAACAATGAATTAAAAGACATAAACGATAAATACAAAGGAATAAATGTTTTGCAGGGAATAGAAGCAAATATCCTTAGCTATGATGGTGACTCTGATATAGAAAATGACGTATTAGAAAACTGTGATATTATTATGGGAGGATTTCACTATGGTGTTTGCTTTAAAGATTTAAAAACTTTTTATAGAGTTTATATTTTGAATTTTTTAGGTCGTTTTTCAGTAAAAATTCATAATTATATTACAGATCTTAATACTGAGGGAGTGATAAAATTTATGAAAAGGAACAAAATTAAAATACTTACACATCCTGGAGAGAAAATTCCAGTAAATATAAGAGAAATTGCGAAGATAGCCTCAGAAGAAGATATTATACTAGAAATAAATTCATCTCATAAACATTTATCAGTGGAAGATCTAAAGTGTATAAAGGATTTGGATATTAAGGTAATAATTGGAAGTGATGCCCACCATATAGATAATATAGGTAAGTATGAAGTTGCTTTTAATAGAATTAAAAAATCAGGTTTTCCTATAGAAAAAGTAATTAACTTGGAGGTTTAGAATGGAATTTTTAATTATTACAGGTATGTCTGGAGCAGGAAAAAGTCAAGCGGTAAAAGCATTGGAAGACATTAATTTTTACTGTATGGACAACGTACCACCATCATTACTGCCGGAATTTGCGAATCTATGTAGAGAATCAAAAAAAACTATAGAAAAAGTGGCAATAGTTGTTGATATAAGGGGCGGAATATTTTTTAATGATCTTTTTAAAAGTTTAGACTTTTTACACTCCGAAGGCTTTAAATATGAAATACTTTTTTTAGATGCTACAGATGAAGTTTTAACAAAGCGATTTAAAGAACTACGAAGACCTCATCCCCTTACTCCTGACGGAAGAGTACTAGATGGGATAGAAACAGAAAGATTAAAATTAAAAGAAGTAAAGGATAGGTCTAACCACATAATAGATACTTCTAATCTTACTAATGCTATGCTTAAAGAGGAAATACATAGGATATTTCTAGAAGGTAAAGAGCAGAAAAAGATTACTATATCAATAATATCCTTTGGTTTTAAATTGGGAATACCTATTGATAGCGATCTTGTTTTCGATGTAAGATTTTTACCGAATCCTCACTATATAAAAGAACTTAGAGATAAAACAGGTAATGAAGAAGAAGTTCAAAACTATGTTATGAAATTTTCACAAAGCAAAGAATTCTTTAATAAACTCAAAGATATGATGGATTTTTTGATTCCTCACTACATAAAAGAAGGAAAAACTCAGCTTGTAATAGGAATAGGTTGCACAGGTGGAAAACATAGATCTGTTACTATTGCAAACTTATTGGGAGATTACATAGAAAGAGATAATTACAGAGTTATAATTACACATAGAGACATAATGAAATAGGATAAGAGGATTCCAATGAAAAATAGAAATGATTTAACAAAAGGAAATATAACAGAGAAATTAGTAAAATTAGCTGTACCCGTAATGGGTACTTCTTTTGTTCAGATGGCTTACAACTTAGCAGATATGGCTTGGATAGGAAGATTAGGAGGGCTTGAAGTAGCAGCTGTAGGCACTGCTGGATTTTATGCTTGGCTTTCTTTTGGGTTTATGATTTTAGCAAAAATAGGTACTCAGGTGAATGTAGCTCAAAATGTAGGAAGAGATGATTACAAAAAAGCTGGTAGATATTCAACGGCAGGACTCCAAGCTGTTATCGTTATTGGGATTATATTTGCTATTACTGTTCTTGTTTTTAAAGAAAGTTTAATTGGATTTTTTAATATTAACGATGATTATGTAAATAGGCTAGCCATTGAGTATCTAAGTATAATTGTTTTTGGTCTAATATTTAATTTTATAAATGAAGTTTTTTCAGGAATAATAATTGGTGCTGGAGAGAGTAAAGTCCCTTTTAAAATAAATGCTGCTGGATTAGGTATCAACATAATAATTGATCCTATATTAATATTTGGATTGTTTGGAATGCCTGAGCTTGGAGTAAGGGGAGCTGCTATTGCAACTGCAGCATCACAATTTATAGTTACATTAATTTTCATAAGACATATTTACAAAGCTCAATATCCGTTTTTTGAGTTTAATATTTTTAAAAGATTTTATATGAAAGAAATAATTGAAAATGCTAAGATAGGATTACCTGTAAGTATCCACAGCCTTTTATTTACATTTTTTACAATGGGATTGGCAAGAATTATAGCTGTTTGGGGACCTATACCTGTTGGAGTCCAGAGAGTAGGAGGTCAGATAGAATCCATAACTTGGAGAACTTCTGAAGGTTTTTCTTCAGCTTTAAGTTCTTTTACAGGACAGAATTACGGCGCTAATGAAAAGGAAAGGGTAAAGAAAGGATATTTTTCCTCATTAAAAATAATGACAGTTTTTGGGTTTTTCACTACTCTTCTATTGATAGTTTTTGCAAAGCCTATATTTAGGTTATTTATACCAGAAAAACAGGCGTTGGCTATAGGGATAGAATATCTTCGTATATTGGGACTTTCTCAAATACTTATGAGTTTAGAAATAATGACCCAAGGTGCTTTTGCAGGGTTTGGTAAAACTATACCTCCTTCAGTAGTTAGTATAGTCTTTAATGGTTTAAGAATACCATTAGCTATATTTTTATCAATGGAAACTCCTTTAGGACTTAGTGGGGTTTGGTGGAGTATAAGTATAACTTCAATGATTAAGGGTATAATAATTGTGAGTTGGTTTTTGCTTATATTAAGAAAATATTTGAAAGAAGGAGTGTCAGTAGATGATAAGAGAAATAAAACTAAGAAAATCTATTAGGAAATATAAAAAAGAATCTTTAAATGAAAAAAGCAAAAAATTAGTATTGGAGTCATTAGAAGAGGCTAAATCTCTCTATGGAAATATTAAAACAAAAATAATATTTGAAAAAGATGGAGAAAAATTTTATAAAACAGCAAGTGTTCTCACAAAAAAAATGTTTTTTGTAAAATCTCCTCATTATATTATATTAATGTCAGAAGAAAAAGAAGGTTATCTAGAAAATATAGGATTTATTGGTGAACAGATAGTTTTAAAACTTGCTGGTGCAGGAATAGGTACTTGTTGGATAGGCGGAAATGTTAACGATAAAAAGTTTTCTAAAAAATATAGTACAGAGTATAATTTAAAATACATAATCTGTATATCTGTAGGATATCCTGAAGAAGATTTAGTAGAAATATTAGATAGAAAAAGAAAAGACTTAGATGAAATATTTAATGATAGTATATATAAAAATCATTTTGAAGCAGCTAAAGCTCTACAGGCATCTCCTTCATCAATGAACAGACAACCATGGAATATTTATCCTGAAAATACAAGCTGGGATTATTATATAGAAGAATATTCCGGGATTATGAGTGATAAAAGAAACGATTTAGCCTCAATTGATGCAGGAATAGGATTATCTCACATATTAATGGAGAGTAATCGCAAAGGAGAAATGATAAACTTTTCAAAAGAACTTAAAAAAGAAAAAGAAGGATTGAGATATATAACTAGTGTAAAATTCAAATAAAAAAATAAAAAATGCTGAATCTTTTAGATTCAGCATTTTTATTTTTAAAATATATATTTTATTTTATTTGATTGCCTTTGATACTGCATCATCAAATTCGTCCATTATTTCCTGATTTGGTTCTTCAGTTGCTAATGAAACAGCATAAATTAAGACTGATGCTATTATAAATCCTGGTATTATTTCATAAAGTCCAAAAATAGTAGCTGTTGCAACTTTTCCTATTTGAACCCAGGCAATTACAGTAACTGCACCGGATATCATACCAGCAATTGCTCCCCACTTATTTGTTCTTCTCCAGAATAAGGAGGCTATAATAAGAGGTCCAAATGCTGCACCTAATCCAGCCCAAGCATAAGAAACTAATCCAAATACTGAACTATTAGGGTCAAAAGCTATAACTAAAGCTATAACTGCTATACCTATAACTGAAAAACGACTTACATTAAGCATTTGATCATCAGTAGCATCTTTTTTGATATACTTTTTAAATATATCTTCTGAAATCGAAGAAGCTGTAACTAGCAATTGTGAATCGGCAGTACTCATACTTGCTGCAAGAATAGCTGCTAATAATACTCCAGCTAGTACTGGGAAGAATAGAGTGTCAACTGACATCATAAATATTTTTTCTGGATCGTCGATACCAGTAATATATAATCTACCAAATACACCAACAAATACTGCAGCAGTCAAGGATAATGTAACCCATGTCATTGCTATTAATCTAGCTTTTTTAACTTGCTGTGTACTTCCAATAGCCATAAATCTTGCTAATATATGAGGTTGTCCAAAGTATCCAAGTCCCCAAGCTAAGTTAGAAGCGATTGCTATAAAAGATATTGTTCCAGCTCCACCAACAGTCTTAGTAAGGTGCATAAAATTTGGATCTACCTGTCTTAAACCCTCAAATGCAGTTCCAAAACCTCCTAATTCAGCAACCATAACAAATGGTACTGCAATTAGTGCAAAGAACATCAACATACCCTGTATAAAGTCTGTAAATGAAACTGCCATGAATCCACCTAAGAAAGTATAGGAAATAATAATAGCTCCACCTAACAACAATGCAACTGTATAATCAATACCCATTAAAGTTTCAAATAATTTTGCTCCTGCTGAAAATTGAGCTGAAGTATAAACTGCAAAGAATACTATAATAACAATTGATGATACTAATCTTAAAATATTAGTATTATCTCTAAATCTGTTTTCGAAATAATCCGATAAAGTCAAAGAATCTCCAGCTACTTCAGTGTAGCTTCTTAATCTTAATGCTACTACCTTCCAGTTTATGTAGGTACCGATTCCTAATCCAATTGCTATCCAAGCTGCTTCGATACCAGCAACATAAGCTGCTCCAGGAAGTCCAATTAATAACCATCCACTCATATCGGATGCTTGTGCAGAAAGCGCTGCTGTCCAACTTCCTAATTTTCTACCACCAAGTACATAATCTGCAAAGTCTGAAGTTTTCTTATAGTATACATAACCTATTCCTACCATACCTATAAGGTAAATAACTAAAACTATAATTTTAATAATGTTTCCATCCATTTAATAATTCCACCCTTCTATATTTTTTTATATTGTTCTAACGCTAAGCTTTATATTAAAAATACACCTCCTCATATTTTATACATCAAAACATTAAGAACAATTTGTTAACTATATATAAAGCAATAATTGTGCCAAGTTAAATCAAAGAGTCTAAACATTGAAAAATCAACACTTAGACCCTAAGAATTGTTATTAAATTAACATGCGTTTATTTTCAGACCTGATACTGTCGGAAATTAGACCAAGCATAATTATACTTTTTCTTTGTAAGACTGATTATAACAAATAGAGCCAGTCGAAAAATTGACTATATCAGTTTATCTCTAAATTTATTATATTATTTTTCAATGTAAATACAGCAGTCATATTTTCCTTAATTTCTCCTTTTAGGTAGGCATCAGATATTTCGTCTTCTATATATTTTTGTATAGTTCTTCTTAAAGGTCTAGCCCCATATTTTGTACTGTAGCCTTTTTCAAGTAGAAAATCTCTTGCTTCTGTTGATACTTTAATGTCTATTGATTTTTCAGTAGCGTCAGTTATAACTTCCTTTAGCATAAGATCCACTATCTTTCTTAATTCTTCTTTTTTTAGTTCTTCGAATACTACTATATCATCTATTCTATTCAAAAATTCTGGTCTAAATGATTCTTTAAGAGCGTCTTTAACTTTGTTTTCTAAGGCTTCATACTCATTGTTTCCAAATCCAATTTTATTACCTTTATTATTAGTTCCAGCATTTGATGTCATTATTATTACTGTATTTTCAAAGTTTACAGTTTTTCCTTTATTATCTGTCAATATACCATCTTCAAGTATTTGCAGAAGTAAATTGAATACATCTGGATGAGCTTTTTCAATTTCATCTAGTAGTATAACTGAATATGGTTTTCTACGAATTTTTTCTGTTAGGAAACCTGCTTGATCAAATCCAACATATCCTGGAGGAGCTCCTATCAACTTTGATACAGTGTGTTTTTCCATATATTCTGACATATCAAGCCTTATCAATGCATCTTCATTTTCAAAAAGCTCAAAAGCTAAAGTTCTTGCTAGTTCGGTTTTACCTACTCCAGTAGGTCCAACAAATATAAATGATGAAGGCTTTCTTTTCTTTTTAAAACCAGACCTATTCCTTCTTATAGCTTTTGACAAACTAGATACGGCTTTGTCTTGGCCTATTACTCTTCTATGTAGCCTAGATTCTAAACTTAGAAGTTTTTCAGCTTCTATTTCCGTGATTTTATGAACAGGGATTTTAGTCCATGCTTCTATTACATATGCTATATCTTCAACAGTTAAATAAACATTTTCACATTTTTTTTCTATTTCGGATATTTTATTCTCTATTTTTAATTCTTTCATTCTTAAATCAGCAGCTCTTTCGTAATTATCTTCTTGAGCGGCTTCCTCTTTTTCATCTCTTATTTTCTTTAATTCATTTACTAGATGTTCTAGTTCAACTAAGCCCTTATTTTTAAGGTTTGCTCTAGAACCAGCTTCATCAACTATATCAATTGATTTATCCGGTAAAAACCTATCGGTTATATATCTTTCCGACATTTTAACTGCGGCTTCTATAATTTCATCAGTAATTTTCACCTTATGGTAGTCTTCATAGTAGTCTTTTATTCCCTTAAGGATTTCAATTGTTTCCTTTATTGAAGGTTCTTCAACTATAATTGGTTGGAATCTTCTTTCAAGGGCAGAATCTTTTTCTATATGTTTTCTATATTCTTCTAGGGTTGTAGCTCCTATTATTTGGACCTCGCCTCTTGCTAAAGCAGGTTTTAATATGTTGGCTGCATTCATAGAACCACCTTCTGCTTCTCCTGCTCCGGCTATACTATGAACTTCATCGATTATTAATATAACATTTCCAGCTTCACTAGCTTCATTGATTATAGCTTTCATTCTAGATTCAAATTGACCTCTAAATTGAGTACCAGCTACTACACTAGTTAGATCTAATAAATAAAGTTCTGTATTAAATAATTTAACAGGTACCTGTTTACTTACTATTCTTACAGCTAATCCTTCTGCTATAGCAGTTTTACCTACGCCGGGTTCACCAAGCAGAGCAGGATTGTTTTTAGCTCTTCTGTTTAATATTTGAACAACTCTGTCAATTTCTCTTTCTCTACCTATTATTCTGTCAATTTCATTATTTTTAGCTTTTTCTGTTAGGTTAATTCCGTAAACATCTAAATATTTTTTCTTTTTTTTGTTTTTCTTTAATCTCATTTTAATTCCATTTTTACCTTTGCTGCTTCTAGTATTATCTTCTTTATTCCTGTTATTATTGTCATTCTTATCTTTATCATCATCACCATCTGTATTGTATTTGTTGCCCTTATTATTCGATAAATTTGAAAGACCTGAATTTAATAAATTTGAAAAAGGATTTTTTCCATTTTCTCCAGAATTTTGGAAATTTTGAGTTAATTCATCCATATCAACATCTCCAAGAACTTCTTGAAGCTGTTCATTTATATTTTCAAAATCATCAGGATTCATTCCTGTTTGTTGTATTATTTGGTCCATAGGTGCTATACCTTTTTTTCTTGCACAAGGAATGCAAAGGCCTTCGGTTTTCATTTTTCCATCTTCCATTTTATTAACAAATATAACCGCTACATTTTTCTTGCAATTTGAACATAACATTTTATCATCTCCATTTATAATTTATATGAATTTTAAATACCTAATATTCTAATTTATAGTTAGTACACTATACCAGTTTTTTCTTTTAATTTCAACATTACAGATTATTTAACAATGATATTTAAGTGTATATGTTACTATATTATACCAGTTTATAGGGGAATTATTCAAATATTACAAAGTATTTTTAATCGGTATTAACTAATAAATAAAATTCAATTAAAATAATGTATAATCTAAAAGACATTGATCTGAAAAAATAATTTATAAATCAGTTTTTTGAATATATACTTGGAGATGAAAAAGGTTGTGATTGAACTATTTGAAGAAGAAATTCCACTTGGTGTAGAAGTTTTATACGGATTATGGCTTCCACCAACAGAAGAAACCTTTGTTTTGAAAAAAATGCAGGAATAAAAAACCTGCATTTTTTTATAAGTTCATGAATAATAATACAGGGGTGGGGTAAATAACTAATAAATAAAAATTCTTGAGGAGGAAACAAAAATGAGTAAAAAAATATTTTCGATAGTATTAGTAGTATTAATTATGATGACTTCAATAATGGTATATGCAGAAGATGATACAGTAGTGGATATAGCAGTTAATGATGGAAGCTTTACAACTTTAGTAGCAGCCTTACAAGAAGCTGAATTAGTAGAAACATTATCAGGAGAGGGACCATTTACAGTATTTGCACCAACAGACGATGCTTTTGCAGAACTTCTTGCGGCACTGGATATAACAGCTGAAGACTTATTAAACCATCCTCAGTTGACAGATGTATTGCTTTATCACGTAGTATCTGGGAAAGTAATGTCAACAGACTTATCAGAAGGAATGGAAGCAACAACACTTAAAGGTGATGATATAATGGTATCATTAGAAGGTGGAGTTTTCATAAATGATTCTGAAGTAGTAACTGCAGACATAGAAGGATCAAACGGTGTAATCCACGTAATAGATGAGGTATTAGTACCTGAAGATTTCGTTTTGGAAACTGAGCCTGAAGAAACAGTAGTAGATATAGCTGTAAATAATGGAAGTTTTACAACATTAGTAGCAGCCTTACAAAAAGCTGAATTAGTTGAAGCACTATCAGGAGAAGGACCATTTACAGTATTTGCACCAACAGACGATGCTTTTGCAGAACTTCTTGCGGCACTGGATATAACAGCTGAAGACTTATTAAACCATCCTCAGTTGACAGATGTATTGCTTTATCACGTAGTATCAGGAAATGTAATGTCAACAGATCTTTCTGAAGGAATGATGCCTGAAACATTGAAAGGTGATACGGTAATGGTATCATTAGAAGGTGGAGTTTTCATAAATGATTCTGAAGTAGTAACTGCAGATATAGAAGGATCAAACGGTGTTATTCACGTTATAGACGAAGTTTTAGTACCTGGTGACTTTGTACTTGAAACTGAAGAAGAACAAGAGCCAGTTCCAATACCTGATACTGGACTAGGTTCAGGAGCTATAGCTTACTCAGTATTAGCAGCATTAGGAGTATCTGGAATGATTTTAACAAAGAAAAAAATTAAATAAATATAAATATAAATATTAAAGAAGGTAGAGTAAGGAAATTCTACCTTCTTTTTTTTATGGTATTTTTAATTATAAAATATGTTATAATTAGAAAGGTGATTTTATGGAAATATATATTTTATACTATTATATAATTATTAACTTAGTATCCTTTTCTTTTTCAGCATTAGATAAGGTTAAGGCTAGAAAAAATAAGTGGAGAATTAAAGAAAATACCCTGCATTTGTTTTCCTTTTTAGGAGGAGTTTACGGGTCCTTATTATCCATGAAATTCTTAAGGCATAAAACAAAAAAGTTGAAGTTTAAAATAATTACTGCCCTTGCCTTAATTATGCATACAGCATTAATAATGTACTTGATTTACTTACTGTATTTTACCTCTAGCTGATATTGTTAATTCTTGTATTATTTTACCCTGTGAAACAAGATATCCTTTATCGTACAAGTTGACCACGGGACATATATGATTTGGTATTATCTCTATTTTATCCCCTATATTAACAGAAGTATTAAATTCTGCATTATTAATGACCCCGTGCTCGTCGTATACTTTCTCAATATAAAAACTTTCAGAACCTTTTACTAAGCCTATCCCTTTTGTTTTTCCTAGACCGCTATTTCTACCTTGCATAGTTAGGGCTTTGGCTCCAGAGTCAGTTACCACTCTTTCTTTAGTTGGTTTACTGATTATAGTTGTTAAAATTGAAGCTGCACATTTACTGTAATCACCAATAATATTACCCTGAATTACATCCATAAATATATAAGTTCCTATTCGAATTTCGGTAATTCCTTTTAAAACTTCAAAATCAAACATAAAAGAAGGAGTCGACCCTATGCTTACGACATCTATGGGAGAATTTAACTCTTCAGCGATTTTTTTATATTTTAATGTATCTTTTTGAGATTGCATAAAAATTTCTTTGATTTCAGCTGTAGAATTTCCACCATATGAATGTCCATCATGAGAAAAAATACCTTTTAAATTAACATGATCTGAATTTTTAATTAATTTAATAAGTTCTATGAATTTTTCTTCTGTTACAATTCCAGATCTTAATTCACCTACCTCAATTTCAACTAGTACATCTATTAACATATTTTGTTCTTTAAATGCTTCTTCTAATTGTTTTACGTGGTACGTATTGTCAACACCTAAGGATATATTATTTTTTTCTTTCAATTTTCTTATTCTTTTTATCTTACTTTCACCGACTATTTCATTAGCAATGAATATATCATTTACTCCTTCAGAGGCCATTACTTCAGCCTCACCTACTTTTGCGACGGCTATTCCTCCTGCTCCTTCTTGAATTTGTAATTTAGCTAATTCAGGCATTTTGTGTGTTTTAGTGTGAGGACGTAAATTTAACCCTAACCTATCAGCTTTTTTTTGCATATCTTTAATATTTTTAATCATTATATCTTTACTTACTAACAAGGCTGGAGTATCAATTTCTTGGTATATGGATTTCATTATAAGACTCCTAACTTTTTTCTTATTATATCAATATTAGACTAGATATTCCATAAGAAAAAATAAATTTGTATATTAATAAAAATATGATTAAAATATACATATAGTTTATTTAACAGGAGGTAAATATGAAAGATAAATACGAACTATTTCCAGAAATTGAAGCATATAACCAAGGTGAGGTTAAAGTATCAGATATTCACACTATTTATTATGAAGAGGCAGGAAATCCTAATGGGAAACCCATACTATTTGTACATGGAGGACCTGGAGCAGGTACTAGTCCAAACAGCAGAAGATTTTTTGACCCTGAATTTTACAGGATTATTTTGTTCCATCAACGAGGTTGTGGCAAAAGTAAGCCATTGGGAGAACTTGAAGATAATACTACTTGGGA
>JAWOEG010000040.1:0-3919 GCA_046482875.1 Eubacteriales bacterium
TAACAATAAGTCCAGCATATTGTGATAGTGGTACACTATCAGGTGTAGTAGAAGGTGGAATAGTAGGTTTAACAGAAGATGAACAGATATTAGAAGAATATAATTTAACAGAAGAAGAATTAGAAAAAGCAAGAGAAGAGCAAAAGGCAATAATAAAAGAACAAGAAGTATTAAATGCAGCAGAAAAGGTAGAAGCAAACCCAACAACACAAAAGGTAACAGTAGATGGGGAAGAAGTTAATTTCAGAGCATATAACATAAAAGGGCATAACTATTTTATGTTAAGAGATATAGCACATATATTTAAAGGAACAGAAGCTCAGTTTGAAGTAGGTTGGGATGGAGAAAAGTTTGCAATAAGTTTAGAATTGGGTAAAGAGTACACAGGAGAAGGGGTAGGTTTTAATATAACAAAACCACATATAAAAGAAACAGGATTAAAAAGCAAAGCAACAATATACAAAGATGGGAAAGAGATAAAATTATTAGGATACACAATACATGGGAACACATATTTTAAGTTAAGAGATATAGGAGAAGAGTTTAACATAGGAGTAAGTTGGGATAGTATAAATAAAGTGGTAGTAATGAAATCAGATGGTACAGTATTAGATACAGAATTAGCAAAGGAAGAGCAAGAAGTAGAAGAAAAAGAAGAATTAGAAGAGCCAGAGGAATTTGACCCATTTAATACAGACCATATAAAAATAGATTGGGATAATGTAAAACCAACAACAGAAGAAAAGAAGCAACTGATGAGAGAAATAATGTTAGACTTGATAAATGAAGCAAGAGAAGAAAGAGGATTAGTAAAGTTAGAATTAGATGACACATTAACAGAAGTAGCAGAATTAAAATCAGCAGATATGAAAGAAACAGGTGTTTATTCACATAATGGTACTTACGGAACACCAAGGGAATTAATATCTCTATTTGGTGACTACAGCAAAAACTATACAGGTGAGAATATAGATAGGGGAGCAATGTCAGCAGAAAAAATGTTTGAACGATGGTGGGAATCAAAAGCTCATAGAGAAAATATGATGCGTCCAAAATTCAGGAAAATAGGTATAGGATTTGCAGATTGGGAATATAAGATAAGAGGTGGGTTTGAAAAGCCAATAGGTACAGAGAATATAATAGAATACCATGAAGGACTAAAGACATATTTTTTTGAAGATTGGACTTTATATGGGACACAAATATTTACGGATTAAAAAATTCAACTCATTCATAACACAGGGAGGACTAATTGACCCAAATTAAAGAGGACGAATGCTCATCTATAATAAAAGCATCGGAACTGTCTCCAGCTCCGATGCTTTTATTTATGGTGTGTTATGTGTTACCATTTTCAGTTATAATATTTTAAAGCATTTTAGATATAAGATTTTTTAATGCTGCAAGCTAATTCACTTATAGCATACTCTTGAATTTAAACTTTGTCAACCTATATGAGAAAAATAATAAATTATTCTGATTGAGATGTGATAATGTCCCATCCTCCTTGACTAATTTAAAATATAAAAGATATAATATATTAGAGAACTAACGTTGAGGGAAAAATAAGTAAACTATGTATGCTAATTTAATATATGATTCTTAAAATAAAGGAGATTACAATGACAGAAATTTCAAAAACTAAAAAAGCTCTAGAAAAAAACGGCTTTGATGTTTACCAAGTTGAAAGCAAAAAAGATGCTAATAAAATATTTTTTAATGATATTTTAACTCAGATAAATCCAAAAATCGTATCTTACGGAGATTCCATGTCTGCTGAAAGCACAGGTATATTAGAAGATTTAAAAAAAATGGAAGGAATTAAATTCATTGAACCTTTTGACGAAAATGCAAGTCGTAAAGAACAAATACAGGCTAGTAAAGATGCACTTCAAGGAGATCTTTTTATTGCTGGTAGCAATGCTGTAACAAAAACTGGATTATTGGTAAACCTAGATATGGTAGGAAATAGAATTGCTGGAATAGCATTTGGACCACGTAAAGTTGTTTTGGTTATAGGAAAAAACAAAATAACAAAGGATTTAGAAGCAGCTATGAAAAGAGTTAGAAAAATAGCCCCTAAAAATGCAGCAAGACATCCTTCCTTAAATTTACCCTGTCAAAAGACTGGTAAATGTATGGATTGTAGTAGTCCTAATAGAATTTGTAACTCTTGGTTAATTACAGAAAAATCCTATCCCAAAGGAAGAATTAAAATTATATTAGTTGAAGAAAATTTAGGATTATAAAATATAGGGGGACTTTTTCAGTGTTTTCGAAATGTCCCCCTACCTTTTAGTCGTTAATAAGTTCAGCTTCTATAAGTAAATTTCTAACTGTATTTGCAGCTTCTCCGAAAGTAAAATTACCTTTTGGTTCAATCTTTTCTGATGTTGTTCCAATAAATATTCCTGCTCCTATAGTCTTTTTAACTTCTTCAAATGCCCACTCTGATACTTCTTCTTTGTCTTTATAATTTTCGATCTTATTTTCTTCTATACTTCTAAGTTCTACTATTTTCATAGCTCTTGAATACATTACCATAGCTTCTTCTCTTGTTATTTTTTCTTCTGGTCTAAAGCTTCCATCTGGGTATCCTTTTATTATTCCGTATTTTGATGCTGTATATACGGCAGGTGATATCTCATCATTATCTTCTACATCTGTGAATTTCTCTAAAATTTCAACTTCTTCTCTGTATATTCCAAGAGATTTTGTGATATATTCTGCAAATTTTCCTCTATTAATACTAGCATCCGGAAGGAAGTATTTTGTGTCTTCTATTACTTTTCTAGATGCTAAATCCTCTACTGCTTCTTTTGACCAGTGATTTTCTAAATTTTTAACTTTCTTTTCGTTATTTATAAGTGTATATTTTGAATTTGTAAGAGAATTAATCTCTGCATACCATCTACCATTTATTTGACTAACTTCTGTTGGTATATGTACTGTTTTCCCATCTTTTTCTATTAATACTGCTGTAGTTATTTTGTTTGGATCTATGTCTTCAGGTAGAGGAATTCTTCTTTTCACATATCTTTTAAATTCCTTTATTTCCACTTCTTTTTCTTCACCTGAACTAGATGTAGTTTTTGCCTTTACCTTAAATTCTAAAGGAGTTACTAATACTCTGTATCCTTCTTCTCTTCCCCTTACTACAGCTTGTCTTTCTTCTGAAGGTGAAGATTTATTTATTTCTACATTTACTTCTATTTTTTCTAGTGATTCTTCCTCTACACCTAAATCTTTAGCTACTTTTGTTATGGTTATTTCTTCAGCTGGCAGATCATATTCAGCTGAGTCTGTTTTAATATTTATATTAAATTTTTCATCTTCTAATCTTTTAACTATATCTCCAGTTAGTTTGCTTGTAACCCTATCTGGGTCTGTAGTTTGTATAGGAATTTCAAGTGTGTTTTGTTCTAAACTTTCTTCGTTATTGTCTTCCTTATCCTGAAGTACCTGATCAATTTTATCTTCAATTTCCTCAGAATCTCCACTGTATGTTGCCGTCATTTCTCCATCTACTTCTAAAGATGTTTCCGTGCCTGAAGTTTGTTCTTCACCATTAACTACTACAGTAGATTCCTGTACCACTGGTTCGGGTTCTTCTTTTCTATATCTAGCTTTAGTTACAAGGTCTGATGTTACATTGCTATAGTCTTCACTCCATCTTCTAAAGTCGTATCCACTTCTAGAAGGTCTTGGAGGAGGTGTAGCACTTCCTTGGTATCTGACTGTTTCAGTTTTTAATACTTCATCTTCGTGACTTAAGAAGGTTACTGTGTATTCTTCTCTGTTGTAGTATAGTTTTAATGTTAAAGATCCATCTCCTACTATTTCACCGCTAGTTTTATTTGAAGCATTATCTTCATTAAAGTAGAATCCATTATAAGTTAGTGCTGAGGCTGTAACTGTA
>JAWOEG010000058.1:0-36394 GCA_046482875.1 Eubacteriales bacterium
GCTTGTAGTCCAGTAGCACTTCCTTCTACAATATTAGCTACATAAGTAGCTGCACCTAAAGCACCTGTCATAGATGATAAGGTCCAAGCAAAGGTTAAGATTAAAATTGGTGGTACCATTGCGTTAAAGCCTTTAACGATACAATCCATAAAATCAGCAAAGGATAAAATTCCCCTTGCAACAATCCATACGAATATTAATAACAATGATACTAGAGCTCCCATTGCAAGGCCAAATGAAGCATCTGAATTTGCAAAAGCATTTATAAATGATTCTCCATCGAAGAATCCACCTGTGTAGATCATACCTATTATTGAGAATATAATTAGTATAATAATAGGAAGAACTAAGTCTATAACTCCGCCTTTATCTGAAGTTGTTTCTTTGATTTCATCTTCAAAAGGTGTTTTAGAATCTGTAAATATATCATTATGCAATACTGCGTTTCTCTCGTATTTACGCATCGGACCATAATCCAAATCTTTAAAAACAATAAATAATATCATTACTATGGTTAGCAGTGAGTAAAAGTTGTAAGGTATAGCTTTAATAAATAACTCTAAACCATTGTAACCTTCTACAACACCTGTCACTGCAGCAGCCCAAGATGATATTGGTGCAATCATACATACTGGAGCTGCAGTAGCATCTATTAAGTATGCTAATTTAGCCCGGGAAATATTGTGCTTATCTGTAACGGGTCTCATTACACTACCAACTGTAAGACAGTTAAAATAGTCATCGATAAAAATCAAAACACCAAGGCCAAAGGTAGCACCCATTGCTCCTTTTCTTGTTGTTATTTTCTTTGTAGCCCATTCGCCGTAGGCTTTTGATCCACCTGCTTTGTTCATAATAACAACAATTATTCCAAGTATTACAAGAAACATAAGAATACCCACATTCCACGAATCACTTAAACTGGATATAAATCCATCTCCAACCATTGTAGTCATTGCATTGACGGGGTTTCCATTTGCTACAAGAAGTGAACCTGCTAATATTCCTATAAATAGTGAGCTATAAACCTCTTTTGTAAGTAAAGCTAAACTGATAGCTATAATCGGTGGTAGTAAAGACCAAAAGGTTGAATATACAGCAGGTAGTGCTTCTTCTTCACCTTCTGCAAATGCAAAAACAGTTAACATCATGGTCATTATTATAACCAAAGTAGCTATAAATAAAATACGTTTTTTACCAAAATTCATTTTGACAACCTCCTTTTTAAATTGGGATAATATTTTCATGAATGTGAAATATGTAACAAATCAAAGCATAAAATAGCCTTGATAATCAGCATATATGTATTTTACAAAAGATATATTTTCCAATAAAAACACATTACTGTTCAGGTAAACAAAACGTTTTCCCGAGAACAAAGAATATGGAGTGTTCAATAACTTTTGAACATATGCCAACTACCTTCATATTAACACACCCAAATTCTTTTATCAATCTTTTACGCAACGGTGCCTGTCACTTGAGTTTAAGAATTGAATAGTATAGTGCCTGTCACTTGAGTTAATGAGTTATTGAAAGTTTAAAATAATATAGATGATAGTTTTCAAAGGTGCTGGAAGGCATCTTCTATTTTGCCAGTAAAATGAATTTTAACTTAAATCATTTTAATAATAAAATAAGCAATTACTAACTTGTTGATTCATAGAGATTTTTCAAATCCTTTCCTTGTGAAAATAGTCATTGAAAGTTGTAGACAAGAGGTCCGTTGGTGCCCAGGTACTCAACTTATTTGTATATTATTTAAAAAATTATCTTATAATGATTGGTCCCACATGTTATAATTCCCACAGAGCTCCAAGTATCCAAAAAACTATTCTTCCACATAGGGGAGATGAATCTTTACTAGTACCCATGGGGTCTAAAATACTCAAAGCAAAATTCCTTAGAAAAAATGTCCAATAAAGTTTTGATAATCCAGAGACTATTCGGGTTGCGCTTGAGGGTTATAGATGTTGGGAGTAAGGAAAGATAAAGAAGGAACCTTACCTGTTATATGAGTTTAATAGTTTTTAAACATTATTATTGAGGTCATATATTAATTGAAATGAAAATCAAACTTAAATTTGCTAATAAAGCATAAATATCATATATTATTGTTGTAAAGTATATAACGAAAAAAATAGGAGGTAAAAAATGATAAAAGAATTTAAAGGTTTAAGAGGTTTTATTAGTGGGGTTTTGATCACATTACTTTTAGTCACGAGTATTTCGGCCTATGGTACCGAGTTAGTACAACAGACAATAAATGTAGTATTCAATAAGGTAAATATAGCTCTTGATGGGAATATGGTTGGAGAACAAGGAAAAAATTATACTCTTAATAATGGTGAACAAGTACCTTACAGTATTCTTTATAAAGGAACAACTTATGTTCCTATAAGGAAAGTGGCAGAAATTTTTGAAAAACAGGTAAAATGGGATGGAAATACTAATACAGCAGGCATTAGTGAAAAAAAAGAAGAAGATACACAAGAGACTATAGAAAATGCTTATGGAGTAAAGCTATTTGAGGATGATAAAGTTAAGATATCATATTTAAAAACTACATCCAATGGAATGGAGTTTATGGTAGAAAATAAAACAGACGTGGTTTTAACTATACAGGCAGATACCTTAGCAGTAAATGGTATTAGCTTTTCA
Organism: Eubacteriales bacterium; assembly: GCA_046482875.1. GTDB lineage: Bacteria > Bacillota > Clostridia > Tissierellales > Dethiosulfatibacteraceae > UBA8670. The sequence continues at coordinate 2,662 of JAWOEG010000058.1, forward strand.
GGGTATATTAATATGAGCGATGATGTGTCTCCCCAAAGCAGAGGTAAGGTTTTTGCGGAATGTAAAATAGAAAATTATGATGAAACTATAGAAACTGTTAGTGGGCAATTGTCTATTATTGATTTTGTAACCTATGATTCATATGATGCTACCTTTGTTAATGTAAAAGTGGATTAAATAATATATAGTTATAAAATAAATTATATAATTAATAGTTTTGAGCTAAAAAATCGAGTTTTTAGTATAAAAGTTTTGAACTCATTTATTAATTAGATTTTATTAATTTTAGTATCAGGTATAAAACTGTTATTTAAAACTAAAAAATTATTATTTATGAAAGTGGATAAATTAAATAAATATAAAAAGAAAAGGGGTAAATAATGAGAAAATTAATATCATTACTACTAATATTAACACTTGTTTTACTTACAATAGGATGTAGTAGTCAAGCTAATCCAGAAACAGCGGTAAAAAATTATTTGGAAGCAGTTAAAGAATTTGACGTGGATACTATGAATTCTTTAATGGCTAAACCAGAAGAAGATGATTTTCAAGAGATGCTTGAAGATGAAGGAGAGATGGCTACCTACTTTATGAATTACATAAAGAATAATGCGAAAAAAATTGAATATGAGATAATAAATATGAAAATAGAAGATGATACAGCGAAAGTGGATGTAAAAGCTAAGTTTATAAATGGATCTCCTTTAATAATAGAAACATTTGGAGAACTATTCAAAAATTTAATGACAGAATCTTTTAGTGGTAATGAATTATCGGAAGAAGAAACTGAAATGTTAATAATTGAGATAATGGAAGAAAAATCTCAAGAAATAGAAACTAAATTTGTAGAAAATCAATTTACTATAGATTTAGTTAAAAAAGATAATAATTGGTATTTAGAGAAAGTATCAGATGAGCTTACAAATGTTGTTACTGCAAACTTTTTCAAAGCATTTGATGAAATAAATAAATCTTTCAATTGATAAAAAAAGATGTAATTAAAGAATTAGAAAAAGAATACCTGAGAGAACGGTGCTCAGAACGGTTCCTGTCACTTTAGAAAGAACAAAGAAAGAACGGTGCCTGTCACATTAGTTTATGAGTTATTGTATCAATGTCATTTAATCTGGAGGAAAATAAGTATGGAAATTATTAATGTAGGAAACAGAGTAAATAACAACTATATAATTAAGCTTGAGAAAGGATATCTATTAATTGACACTGGTTATCCAGAGCAGTTTAATGTTTTCAGAAAAAAATTAAGAGACCATAATATAGGTTTAAAAGATATTTCATATATTCTACTAACACACTCGCATGATGACCATGCTGGATTTTTAAATGAGCTACTGGATTATACAGAAGCAAAGGTTATATTACATCATCTAGCTGTTGATAGATTAAGAAAAGGTCAGAATTCCTTTGATGGGGGATGTACAGGTTATTTAGCTTTAACTTTCTATAGGTTTATGAAACTATTTGGAAAAGGAGAACACAAATTTCCACCCGTAGACAGACCTGAAAGGTATATAGTGCTAGATGATTCGACAAAATCAATTATTGAAGAACAGTTGTCAGGGACTATTATTAATCTTCCTGGACATACAATAGATTCTATAGGATTCTTACTAGAAGATGGCTCTTTATTTTGTGGTGATGCAGCAATGAATGGGTTTCCAAGCTTGAATAGAATAAGCATATGGATTGAAGATTTAAAAGATTATAAGGAGTCATGGAAAGTAATTCTAAATAAAAACCCTTCTAAAATATATCCTTCCCACGGCAAGCCATTTATAAAAGAAGATTTAAAGAAAAACCTGAATAAGATAAATAACTTGAAGTATATTCTTTAAGATTTTTTTACAGTAAATTAACCCTAAAGATTTTTTTACAGTAAATTAACCCTACCTGAAAACGCGCAACGGTGCCTGTCACATGAGTTATGTAAAAGTTGCAATAAAAACATATTATTCGGTTTAAAAAGTTGCAATAAAAACGGTGCCTGACAAATGAGTTTATGCGATTGTGGAAATGAAAAAATTGTAGGAGCTAAAAACTTTAAATACGGTAAGGTAAAAAGCTGTGGATGTTTACAGGATAAATCCAGGAAGAAGTCCATAAAGAAAGCCTTAAATATACGACAGGATAAATATGTAGATGGTACTGATATATATCAACTAGCACAGGAACCAAGAAGTAATAATACAAGTGGTGTAGTAGGAGTAAACTATGATAAATCCAAAAAAACTTGGAAAGCTAAAATTGAATTCAAAAAGAAAAAATATTATCTAGGATCTTATAAAAATAAAGAAGAAGCTATAAAGATGAGAAAAGAAGCAGAAGAAGAAATACATGGAGAATTTTTGAAGTGGTATGAAAAGCAAAAAAATAAAAACAATAAATGATTTCATGATAAGTTCCGAACCTTATCAAGTTAAATGATTAGGGGTAGAGCTTATCATTTTTTAATGTAAAACATATTATAACTTAATTGCCACACACAAACTATTAAAAAATATTATTGTGTGGTAAAATAATGCATAAAAAGATAAAAAAAGGTGAGAATATGTCTAAATCAATAATTATTAAAACGTAAAATACGTTTATAAAGACATATAGTGGATATAAAATCAATATATGACAAATAAAAACATAAAATACGTTTACAAACAATAAAACTATGATATAATAATAATTAAAGGAGGGACTAACATGAAAATTTTAAGAATTAATTATGAGAATGTTGGTTTATTTGATAATGGATTAACCATAGATTTTACAGCAAATGATCGTGTAGTTGATACTGATCCAGTTACCGAAATATACAAATCAATTTACACCCAAAATGTTCTAGGTTTTATAGGTATAAATGCAACAGGTAAGACTACTGCATTAAGGCTAATTAATATTTCAATGGATATAGTTTTAGGAAATAAAGGATTAAATGACATTGAAATACCTTTAGGTATTATTAAAGAAGGTACTATTATAAATACATTTTTTTATTTAAAGGATAAATTATATAAATTATCCTCTGAAATCGGCTTTAAAGATGAGGTTGATAATAAACTTTTTGATAATCAAAATTGTTATTTCAGAGAAGAGATTATAAAGTTAAAATCAATAAAATCTGTTAAGTCTAAAAAAATGATTTTTGAGTTTAATAATTCAGAAGAATATATGAGAAGAAGTGAAATTGTAAAGAAAGAAAAGTTTTTGAAAGATTATGATAGTATAATATCAGCTATTACGCTAAAAGATAAGACCATTCACGCTGATATGATGTTTGCTACAAATTTTAATTTTTTATGGCGAGAAGGAGAAGCAAAAAAAGAATTTCTAAATTTATTTGATAAAAGTATAGAAAGCATAAATAAAGAAAGTAAAAAAACTTTAATAAAGTTTAAAAATGAAAACAGAATAGTAGAAACAGAGCATTTGTTTGATATTGCAAAAGTACTATCTTCCGGAACTATCAAAGGTATAAATTTCTTAGAGAATACTTACAGTGTATTGAAAAATGGTGGATATTTAATAATTGATGAAATAGAGAATCATATGCATAAAAAATTAGTTCAAACAATAATTAGGTTTTTTACGGATCCGGATATGAATAAACACGGAGCAACTCTCATTTTTTCTACTCATTATGTTGAAATTATAGATACTATAGATAGAAAAGATAATATTTATATATTAAGAAATGAGAAAGATTCTTCAGCTGAATGTATAAAATATTCTAATGAAATCAAAAGAAACGACATTAAAAAAAGCGAAGTATTTTTGGCAAATATAATTGATGGGACGGCACCAAATTATGAAGACATAAAAATCGTGAGGGATTTTTTATGCAAATAGATAAGGTACTTAAGGATAAATATATATTATGTATTTGTGAAGGGAATGCAGAAAAAGATATTATGAACATTCTTTTAGAAGATGGCCTACTTATATTCAATCGTGAGGATTTAATTGAAGATAAAGTACATAAAAGAATGAGTGTTAAGAAAATTGAAGATAATTATTTGGGATTATCATACAATAAAGAACTAGTTATTCTTAGAATAATTGACTCAAGAAATGAGAAATTCACACTTAGTAAAGCTTATAGAGATAGATTTAAAATTATAACTGCAATAACTAATCCAGAAATTGAAATTTTAATTGTTATTGATAAAGGTGATTATGATGAATTTTGTAAAAATAAATCAAAAGAAAAACCTAGTGTTTTTTGTAAAAGAGTTTATAGCTATAAAGGTATAAAAAGAAAAGGATTCATGAATGATTATTTTAAGGACAGTAAAAAATTATTAGATGCAATTAAAGAACACAACCGATACAAAAAAAGTAAGATATTAACTTTGTATGATTAACGCAACGGTGCCTGTCACATCAGTTTATGAGTTATTGAAAGAGTTTAATTTTAAAGCATATGATCTTAGAAGATTTTATTTACTTTAAAAAAGAAATATCCATAATGACCAATAGCTTAAATAAGAGACAAATCATATTCTACATATCAGTCATACTTGTTCTAGGATGGATGGCATTGATTTTTTATCTTTCTTCACAGCCTGCTTCTGAGTCTAATGAGCTGAGCAATCAAGTAACAGAAGCCATAGTAGAAACCATAGAGAAGGCAGCTCCTGAAATAGCTTCAAATTGGGACTTGAAAGATTTGAATCACTTTATCAGAAAAAACGCTCATTTTTTTATATTTTGTCCTTGGTGTACTGGTAATTAATGCACTGTACCAGAAGGGATATCGTAAAGTTGTATTATCTCTTATAATATGTATCATTTACTCAATGAGCGATGAAATCCATCAAACCTTCGTTTCTGGTCGAGGAGGAAATATAATTGATGTTGTAATTGACAGTACAGGTTCTTTGATTGGGATAGGTTTGTATTTGAAAGTTAGAAAGTAATAATTAATGATAAGTAAAAGCAGGAGAATTATATATGAATAAATTCATTAATAAATTTAAAAAATAAACCCAGTATGTAGATATAGTTAAAGCTGTTACTGATGATGAACTTACAGTTTCAGATGAAGTAAGTGATGATTATTTAAATCAGAAATGCGTTAAATTTATACCAGCTAGTGGGGCAGCAACTAGAATGGTGAAGGTATATGGGACACTAAACAAGATGGTAAAAAATTTGACCTGTATTTAAAAGAATCAGTACTTGAGAATATGATTACAGACAAAGCTTTAGAACAGATAGCTTTAGAAAATGGATTTGAAGTAAGTGAAGAAGAATTAGAAAATCAATTTCAAACATACAAATCACAATTTCCTTCAGATGAGGAGTATCAAACATTTCTCGACACAAACATGATGACTGAAGATTATCTTAAAAGTACAATTAGAAAATAAAATAGATGCCTAAAGAACGGTTACTGTCACTTGAGTTTATGATAGAATAGTGGGATTAAATTGAGCATATTATTGAAACAATTTTTATCATTTGATATACTATACACAAGTGAATATTGAGTAAAAAAATAGATAGATAAATCAGATGGTATTTGTTAAAGACCAGTTATACTATTTCATTTAAATATAATAATTTATAAGCATACAAAGGTTAGAAAAACTTGAACCAAGCATACGTATAAATAGGGTATGAAATATGTATAGAAGTGATAGAAAGGTGGATATATATGAAGCTTAATATGGAACAAAAGAGAATAGTAGAACTAGAGCCCAATGGACATATGCTCGTAAAAGGTGTAGCAGGTTCAGGAAAAACAACGGTTTCAGTTAGGCGTATACCTTATTTGCTTAGCTATTATTGTCATGAAAAAGAAGATAATATACTTCTTATGACGTTTAATAAAACTCTATTAAACTATATTAAATACCAGTACAACAAAGTTGAAAATGAAGAAGCATACCAAATGGATTTTTCTTTTAATGAGAATAAGGAAGTTGATATTATTAATATAGACAGTATAATTTACAAATACTTTTTGAGATATCAAAAGAACAATAATATAAAATTAAATTTTACAAATCAAAATGTTGAATTAAATACAATGATAAAAGTTATCCATAAAGTATCAAAAGAATATCCGTCAATTAAATTAATTTCACCGAAGAATGCTCACTTTCTATTAGACGAAATTGGTTGGATAAAGGCATGTGATATACAATCCGTAGAGATATATCAAGAAATAGATAGGGTAGGTAGATCAAGTGGAGGGGCAGGATATCCTCAGAAATTAATAAAAAATTCATCTCTAAGGTCTGCAATATTTCAAATAATGATAGAATATGATACTTTTTTAATGAACAAAGGTTTTGTTGATTTTAAAACAATGAATTTAATTGGACTAGAAGAAGTAAGAAAAAGTCCTATAAAAAAATATACGCATATACTTATAGATGAAAGTCAAGATCTTACTAAGGTTCAACTTGAATTTTTAAAATGTATCTACAAAGAAAAATCTTACTCATCTATTATGTTTGTAGCAGATAACACCCAAAGCATATATTCTCACTCATGGTTAGGGAAAGGAAGGCCATACACATCAATAGGTTACGATATGAGTGGTAGAAGCAGAACACTTTCAAAGAATTATAGAACTACAACAGAAATATCTACAGCTGCCTTTGACCTTATAGAACATGATGAAAACATAAGGAATAATGTTGATTTTGTAAAACCATCTTTGATAGATAGGCAGGGGCACCCTCCTTTGTATAAGTATTTTAAGAATAGTAAAGAACAGTTAGGATTTCTCATGGAAGAAATTGAAACATTAAGAAATGATTATAAATACTCAGACATTTGCATAGTAGCAAGAGAAAAGCGACTCATAGAAAATGCTTTGAATTATTTAAACAAAAAAGAGATTCCAGTTGAAATATTAAATAATCAAGAACCCAATTTTGATTCAGATAAGGTAAAATTAGTTACTATTCATTCTATAAAAGGCCTTGAATTTAAGGTGATATTTTTAATTGATTTAAATGAAGGGGTAATTCCAAATACTACATTTTCAGATATAGATGAAGAAGAAACATATGATTCTGATGAAAGAAAACTTTTATATGTGGGTATGACAAGAGCAAATGAACTCTTATATATGAGTTCAGTAAATAAACCTTCCAAATTTATTAAAGAAATTAAAAATGAACATTTAAGGATGAAAAGAGATTGTGGTATTAGACCTTTTAAATCTATGGGTATATATGAATATAAGTTAAAAGACCAAATAGTAGACATAAATTCAAGAGAAGAGATAGTAAGGCAATGGTTAATCAAGGAATTAAATTCTACTTATAGGTATCCCCTTAAATTACTGAAACTTGAATATCAAGTTCAACAATTTTCTAAAAAAGGTTATGTGGATATTTCGGTTAATATCTACATAAATGGTGAAGAAATACCTTATATATTTGCTGAGGTTAAGAAGTTTGGATCTGGAATAAGAGATGCAATATCCCAAGTCAAATCATATATGCAAGCAGATACTAGGGTTAGGTATGGGGTAGCTACAGACGGGCTAGATATTTTAATAATAGACAAAGAAGGAGAGAAAATGTCTGATATTCCAAGGTGTAATTCCCATTTTCTTCCAGAAGACAAAGAAAAAAGAATATATATAAATTTTAATAATAAGAAGAAGTATATGTATACATATGACAAGGATGATAATAGCAATATAGACATAACAGATTACGAGAATAATCTTAACATAGAAATAGATAATATAGAAAGAATATCTGTTGTAGGAGAGGTAGCAGCAGGAATTCCAATTGAAGTAAATATTGAATATAATGAACATATAGAGATACCTAAAGCTTGGATTTTTTCTTCAAAGGATACATTTGCTTTAAAAGTCACAGGAGATAGTATGAATGGAATAGGTATAGATAGAGGTGATACAGTAATAATACATAGGCAAAACACAGCTATTAATGGTGACATAGTAGTAGCTGCGATTAATAGTGAAGCCACTATAAAAAAATTTATGCCAATGGGAAGCTCAGTATTATTACTATCTGAAAACCCAAAATATGAACCAATACAAATGAATGGAGAAGACGTAGTTATAAATGGAAGGGTAATAGGTGTATTAAAGAATGAGCGCTAAAATTACTAAAATTAAAAAAACGGTTCCTGTCACTTTAGAAAGAACAAAGAAAGAACAGTGTCTGTCACTTGAGTTTAAGTAAAAGAAAAAGCCCCGTTTTTAGGGACTATTAACTATTCAAGCAAGAAGTCTATGATATTTTTAACTCTGATTCCAGAGTAGTCGTTGAAGATGGTTTGATCCATGGTCAAAATATATTTTGGGTAGTTATCAGAAATGGATTCTAGAGGTCTAAGCTCTCGCTTTCTCGTTTTCTCATCCATGATTGTAGCTGAAACTTGATAGTAGATTTTTTCATTCGTTTTTGAGGCGACGAAGTCAACTTCTAAGGAACCGATTTTTCCAATAGTTACCTCATAGCCGCGTCTTAATAGTTCCAGATAAACGATGTTTTCTAAAATATGACCATAATCTGTATTACGTAGGCCGGTCAGTCTATTGCGGATACCTATATCTACGATGTAATACTTTTCAAGGGTTTTTAGAAACATCTTCCCTTTTAAGTCATAGCGGTTTGCCTTGTAGATGATAAATGCACTTTCAAGCATTTTCAGATAATTATCAATCGTATCGCTAGTTGTTTTCCTACCACTACTGGTAAGATAGTCGCTTATTTTTTTTGTGGAGACAATATTGCCGATATTGGCAGCAATAAATTTCAAAATGCTTTCAAGAAGGGCGGCATCCCTGACCCCATTTCGTTCAATAACGTCCTTCATAAGCACAGTATTGTAGATGCCTTCCAGGAAAGGACCAATAGTATTGGGATTGTCTAATAGTTCAACTACAGTGGGAAGCCCACCGTATTCCAGGTATTGATTAAATTTCTCTGGGAGACTCATTTCTTTGTCTGATTCTAAGAAATCTAAATACTCTTTAAAAGATAAAGGCTGTATTTTAATCTCAACGTACCGGCCCGACAGCAACGTGGAGAGTTCTGAAGACAAAAGACATGCATTTGAGCCCGTTATATAGATGTCGACATTGGCATCGACGAGGAAAGAATTAATAACTCTTTCCCATGAAGATACCTGCTGGACTTCATCAAGAAGAATATAGTGTTTTTTATTTGTGTCATTAATGAGCTCTTTAATGTATGCATGGAGTTTCTTGTAACTGGTAATTTCATCGAATTCAAATGACTCAAAGTTCATTCGGATAATATTTTCCTTGTCAACACCACTGGCAATTAGATGATTTTCGAAAAGTGAAAGTAGGGTTGATTTACCCGAACGTCTTAAACCAGTGATTACCTTAATTAATTTTTTATCCCTGAACTGAATGAGCTGATTAAGATAAAGATCTCTATTTTTCATAATACCACCTCTTAAATAGAAGTATAACCAAAAAAAGAAATAATATCAACATTTATTCGACTATACTCGAAAAACTTTTTAAGAACGGTGCCTGTCATATATTGTAATATTATTAATTTGATTTTTTCCTTTTTTCTTTGCAGTGTATAAAGCATCATCTGCCAGTTTAATCATTTCTTCAGATTTAGATTCATTTTTAGGAACCATAGTAACAATGCCTATGCTGAGGGTAGTTTTGAATTCTTCGTCGCTATATTCTTTTTTAGAGCTCACTTTATCAAAAGACTTATTAATTTTTTTGGCTATATTTAATGCCCCTTCCTCATTTGTATCATAAAGCAATACTGCAAACTCATCTCCACCATATCTAGCAAGAAAATCAGTTTTTCTAGTAAGGACTGATTTTATAGTCGAACTTACCTCAATCAGGAACTCATCACCAACTATATGTCCAAAATTATCATTTATTTTTTTGAAATAATCTATATCAATCATAATAAAAGAAATATAAGTTTCACTTCTTCTAGCAAGGTTGAATTGTTCATTTATAATCCTATTCAAAAATCTTCTATTATATAAACTTGTAAGAGGATCCCTTGTAGATAGTTTTTCCAACTTCTTATTTGCATCCTCTAACTTATAGTTCAAAGTTGAAAGTTCTTTATTTCTCTTATTTAGCATAAAACCTTCTCTTATTCTAACTAGAGCATAGAATAACAATCCAATTAAAACTAAATAACCAAAATACGCATATATTGTCTTGTGCCATGGAGTTTTTATTGTTAAACTTACATTTGCAATTTCAGTTTCTATATCTCTATAAGTTTTTGCTTTTACTTTAAATGTGTACTCACCATGGGGTATATTTGAATAAGATGCATAATTTCTATCCCCTGCTGATACCCATTCATTATCAAAACCTTCAAGTTTGTAGAAGTACTTGATTTTTTCACCAGCATCGTAATCTAAAGCTATAAAATTAAAACTTAAGTAGTTATCATCTGGTTCTATTATTAGTGTTTCATTATTAAATATTTTTCTGTTCTTATCTAATGATTCATGATAAATGTCAATATTGGTTATATAAATTTTTGGAGATTTAACATTTTCTTTATTCAAGTTCATAGGAATGGATACTATTCCGTGAATTCCTCCGAAAAGTATATTACCTTTATTATCTAAAACTCCTCCTTGGTTAAATTCATATCCACCAATTCCATCCTCTTTATTCAACTTAGTAATTTCATTATTTTTAGGGTTAAGAATAGATATTCCATCTTGGGTAGACATCCAAATTTTCCCGTTTTCACCTTCTACTATACTCATTACAGTGTTAGAAGATAGTCCATCTGATTCTGTGTAACTTATAAAAGAATCGTTCTCTTCATCATATAAAGCTAATCCTCCTCCTACCATTCCTATCCAAATTCTACCCTTGGAATCTTCAAACAAGCATCTAATAGTATTACTTGCAATTTTGCTAAAGTCTCCAGAAACTCTGTGGTAGGTATTAATTTCTCCATTTTGAGGATGTATAACATTTAATCCATTATTTGTTCCTATCCATACCCTGTCTTTTTTATCTACTATAATATCATATATTAAATTATCAGAAATCGATTTATCATCACCTTTTACATGTCTGTAGTTAACTTTTTCCTTGGTTTCAAAGTCGTATAAATAAACTCCTTCAGTATAAGTCCCTATCCATAACCTAGACTCACCCTGTTTTTCAAGAGCATACACTAAGGTACCTTTATTTAGTATGTCTAAATTAGTTATTTCATTTTCAGTGATATTATATTCTGTAACTCCATCTCCAGAGCCAAAGTATAGAATACCCGGTTTCCATTCAATAATATCTATTACTTGATTATCTGGTATATAGTATGGTGGATCGAGCTCTTTCCTATATTTAATAAACTTATTACTAGCTTCATCATACCTATTCAATCCTTCATTATAAACAGATACCCAAAGATTTTTCATGCTATCTATAAATATTTTATTAATCTTACCACTGGTAAGGCTATCTTCATCTTTAGGATTATTTTTGTGAATTACATAATTTCTATTTCTTTTGTTTATCTTTGTTATCCCACCACCATTAGTACCTATCCACAAAATACCTGATTCATCTTGATAAAGAGAATAAACAACCGAGTGATTAAGTTCCCTATCTTCACCACTGCTGTTAAAATGATATCTTTCTCCTTCTGAATTTACTGCAAAAAGACCTCCACCCCAAGTACCCGTCCATAATATATCATCATCCGTTTTATATATAGAATAAACTCTATTATCATCATAACTGGTAACTTTTGTTTTAAGTGAATTCATATCTACTTCTACAGTTCCTCCATCCCATACTCCAAGAGTTAGTGTGCCTTTTTCAAATTCTTCAATTTGCATAATATATGGAGAAGGTAAATCTAAATCTATCTTTTCTATACTTCTTTTTTTATAATCAAAATAGCATAATCCTTCATAAGTTCCTATCAATAATCTGTTTTTTGAATCAATCGTTATGTCTCTAACTACATCTCCTGGAACTTCATATACAGATATTTTTCCAGTATCTAAGTCAAGTCTATTAAGCCCCTCTAATGTACCAATCCAAATATCATTATGGTTGTCTTTTTCTACAGAAATTACTACTGGATTTGAGAGTCCGCTGTTTTCTACTGTATAATTTTCGAATTTATCCTGATTTATTATAAATCTTGAAACACCTTGATATGTTCCAATCCATATTTCGTGATTTTCTTCATCGTAGTACATAGTTTGAATTAAGTTATGGACAAGTTTATCATCGCTAAAAGGGTTTCTCTTATATACTTCCATCTCAAGTCCATTATAGTAGTTCAATCCTCCTTGGGTTCCAAACCACATAAATCCGTATTTATCCTGAATTATATTTGAAACAGATAAGTTTGATAAACCTGATTCCCTCCCGATTTCTTCGAATATTGGACTACTTTCTTGTTCTAAAAGCTCAGTTCCATAAGTTTTTAATGGATTAGTAAAAGTGAAAATACAAATTAAAATAATTAATAGCAAAAATCCATTTTTTTTATATTCTTTAATATTAATCATACCAAAAACTCCTCTAGTTAGCTGTTCTATTACTATTTTATATAAATTCTTGACTAATATTATATCATTTTATCTATTAATTTATATCGGTTGGTTTTTTTTTATTTTTGAATAAAATACAAGATTTTTTTGTTAATAGAAAGAACGATGAATAGAAACAAGGGTACCTGTCAAATAGGTTATCTTCAATTTTAAATATTTAAAAGCTAAAGATAGGCCTTTAGTTTTTTTTATATTTATTATACAATGTACTTTGATTAAAGATAAATACACTTATGATTTAGAATTTAAATAAAGAAGGATTTAGATAATGAGATATGTACCTATACAAAGTATTAAAGAAAATTCAATATTAAAAAAGACTGTATACGGCCCTGGTGGGAATGTTTTATTAAAAGAAGGGGTAATTCTTGATTCATATTATATAGGCAAATTAAAAAAAGTTGGAATTAATGGAGTTTACATTGAAGATGAGATATCAAAAGGAATTGAGATCAAAAATATTATCAGCGAAGAATTGAGGCACGAGGCAGTAACAAGTGTACAAAAAACTTTTATATACGCCCAAAAAAGTCATGTTTCTGATAAAGAATATGAAAAAAACAATGATCTTATTAACAATATGACTAAAAATATAGTAGATGAAATACTAAATAGTGAAGACTTAATGATAAATATGATAGATTTAAAAGTCTTTGATGATTATACTTTTTATCACTCTTTAAATGTTGCTATAATATCAATAGTTCTTGGAGCTTCTATGGATTTAACTAAAGAAGAATTATATGCTTTAGGTTTAAGTGCTATTTTGCATGATATTGGTAAAATTTTCGTACCTAAAGAAATTTTGAATAAACCTGGTACACTAGATAAAAAAGAATGGTTGATTATGAGAGATCATCCTTATAGGGGATTTAAGTTCTTGAAAGATAAATTCAACCTACCGGCAAAATCTTATAAGGGTATTCTTATGCACCATGAGAGGTGGAATGGATCCGGCTATCCAAAAAAATACTCTTATTATGATATATCTGAATATGGAAGAATAATAGCTGTAGCAGACGTTTACGACGCATTGATATCAGATAGACCCTATAGAAAAGGACTGGTACCTTCTCAAGCAATAGAATATATTTTGGGAGGCAATGATACCTTGTTTGACCCTAAAATAGTAAATATCTTCTTGAAAAAGGTAACGCCTTATCCTTCTGGAACAATAGTTAAACTGTCTAATAATTCCTTAGCAATTGTAGTTGAAAATTTTGAGGGTCATGGTAATAGACCCTTAGTAAGAGTATTTAATGAGAATAAAAAAAATATAACTCCCTATAATTTAGACTTAAGAAGTCATGAGAACTTAGCAATTACAATTATGGAAGTAAAAAAAGAATAAAAAAAGGTTCTTTTTTAAAAGCTTTTTAGCATAAAGATAACCCGTACTTTTTCATTTGGTAAAAGTACGGGTTTTTTATTTTTTGCAAATTAATTTGTAATTTATCTGAAACCATCCTTGTTTCCTGAAAATACAATAGTCTTTCTACCCTTGTATTTTAAACTTCTATTAAATAATGATGATAAAACTTTCTTTATGTTTCCGTTAGAGTCTTTGTATTTATGTTGGAATTTTAGTTCCCCTGAAGGATATTTAATTTTCATATGACCCATTTTTTGACTTTGACCATCATTTTCAACCATAATTAATGACTGCTTAAATTCAATTTTAGATATATTATTATTAAATACTTGAAAACTTTCTTTGTCTTCAGCAAGAATTTCTTCTGGAGTCATTTTGTAAAACCTATCTCCAAAGCTGGTCAAAAAACTTATCATAGCTGCTGAACTTTTCAAAAAACCTGCCCCGGATTCTTTTAATTCCTTTTGGTATTTTTTGACTTCTTCATTTTGACGATCTTTTGAAAGTTTGAAAAATACAATCCTATCATTAAAAAACACATTATAACAGACGACGCTTTTTAAGAAACCTTCTTTTAAAGAAGTATTTAAAACCATTAAAGCTTTTTTTTCTTCATCAATAGAAGAATGGGATTCTACTTTCTTTTCAATTTTTTCTTCTTTTGATTTTTCAACAGAATTCAGTTTTGCTCCACAAAGAGAGCAAAATTTAGCACTATCCTTTACCTTATTTCCACAATTTTGACAATACATTTTACCTCCTAAATATTTCAAATATATCCAATACATATCCTTTACTCTTTTGATACCCTAATAATTATATAATATACATTACAAAAAATACAGAAAACCACAAAAATATTTAATAAAAATATTAAATTTATGATATAATTTTAGTAAATACTTTAGGGGGATTTTATGAAAAGAATAGTTATATCTATTTGTATATTTTTATTATTTTTATCAGGTTGTTCAGGGGATATAAATATTGGAGAAGATAGAGAAGTTGTTGTTTATACTTCTGTAGATCAGCATATAGCTGAAGAAATATTAAATGATTTTGAAGATGAAACTGGAATAAAAGTCCTGCCGGTGTATGATATTGAAGCTTCAAAAACCACAGGACTTGCAAATAGGTTGATTTCAGAAAAGGATAATCCTCAAGGGGATGTTTTTTGGAGTTCTGAAATTATAATGACCCTAAAACTTAAAGAAGAAGGAGTTTTTCAACCATATATATCGGAACAAGGATCTGATATACCAGAATCTTACAAGGACAAGGATGGATATTGGACGGGATTTGGTGGAAGAGCAAGAGTTATGATTGTAAATAAAGATATATTCAATAATGGAGAATATCCAAGCTCTGTATATGATTTAACTGATGAAAAATATATGGATTACAAAAAAGCTGTTGCCTATCCTATGTTTGGAACTACCTTAACCCATCTTTTCGTTATGAGTCAAAACTGGGGTATGGATGAGGCAGTTCAGTACTTTCTAGATGCCCAGGATAATAATACATTAATTGTAGATGGTAATTCTGTGGTTAGAGATTTAGTTGCTTCTGGAGAAGTAGCTTTTGGCATAACTGATACAGATGATGCTTTTGCTGCTGTAAAGGATGGGAAACCTGTAGAGGTATTATATTTAGATCAAGATAGTATAGGGACCCTTGTAATTCCTAATACAGTAGGATTGATTAATGGGTGTAGTAACTCTGAAGAAGGCAAAATATTTATGGATTATATTCTAAATAAAGATACAGAAGACAAGCTAATAGAAATGGGTTTCATAGATATATCTTTAAATGACCAGGAACCGGATATAAAGTTTTTGGAATGTGATTTTCAAAAAGCATATGAGAATAGTGAAGAGCTTCTAGAGGAAATACAGAATGCTCTCGTTAGATAAGTTTATAAAGAAAATATTATTAAAAATTTTAATAGCAGGTATAGTAGTTATTGTTTTTATTCCTTTTTTAGGGATTATTGATTTAGTAGCAACAGAAGGAATACCCTATAAAGAGATTTTAAATATAAGAAGGATGTACCTGCTTTTAAAATCAGTATTACTTTCTTTATCAGTAGCATTTATTTCTTTATTTATTAGTTTTAACGGGCTTATGTATATTACTAAGAAATTAAAAAAATATGCTTTTTTAATAATTGGTGGAATCTTCACTTTGTTTATTATATCTCCATATATTCATGCATTAAGCTGGATAAAGATATTTGGAATTGGAAGTTTTAGTTTTTTAAAAACCCTATTGGTCTTATCCACCTACTACTCAACTATAAATATTTTAATACTGTCTGTAGGATTTTATAATATCGATAAGTCCTACATAGATTCAGGGAGAATTTATAAAAAGGATGGCAGTGTAATTTATAAAATTATTTTTAAAATGCTTAAGCCCTATTGGATATCTTCATCAGCATTAATATTCATACTAGTTATGTCGGATTTCAGCATACCTTCTCTTTTTCAATTAAAGACATACAGTCTGGAGATATTTACATATTATACATCAGGAACTTCTTTTAGCCAGATTATATATATATCGCTTCCTTTAGTTATATTAAATTTGGCAGCATTGATTATCCTTATTAATTTTTCTAAAAAGATGGAATTCAAAAAAAGAGGAGTAAATTTATTTTCAAACTTTAACCTGGATTTTAATCTTTTTTATAAAGTAACCACATATATGTCGGCATTTGTATTGTTAGTAATGTTTTTAGTTATTTTTCTTAATTTTATATATTCAGCTAATTTGAACTTGGTGTATGAAACATTAATTAGTAATACAGATGAAATAAAGTATTCTTTGAAAGCAGCTTTGATACCTTCTCTTTTAAGTGTGATAATTGTTTTCATATTAGAAAAATACTCAAGTAATAAAGGAGTTCAAATATTTTTGATTATTCCTATTTTAATTTCTGGATCTCTTCTCGGTATAGCATTGATTAATTTTTTTTCAAGATTTAATATATACAGTAGTTTAATTACATCAAATACACTTTTGTACTATGCAAATACATTTAAAGCCCTTCCTTTTGTATACTTTGTTTTAAAGGGAACACTGGAAACAAAGGATCAAAATTTATTGAATAGTGGGTTGATATACGAAAAAAATTGGATTCGAAGACTAATAAGAATAGAAATACCTTATTATATTTTTCCTTTACTTTCAGGATTTTACGTAGGGTTTGGGTTTTTAACTGGAGAGATTGCATCTTCTATTTTGCTCATACCTCCGGGAGAACAGCTCATATCTTTAAAGATATACAGTTACCTTCACTACGGAAGCAGTGGTAAAATTTCTGCTTTAGGATTGATTATTATATTCTTTTTTTCAATTATAACTATTTGTCTAGGTTTGATTATTAATAGAAAGAGAAGGTATATTAGATGACTGAAATACTTAAGATAGAAGAATTATACAAGACTTATGGTAAAAAGAAAATAATAAGTAATTTGAATTTTCTCGTAAAAAAAGGCGAGATAAGTACTATTATGGGAAAATCTGGTGCTGGGAAAACTACACTGCTTAAAATCATAGCTGGCATTAAGAAGCCTGATGGAGGCAGTATATATATAAATGGTGACCTTGTAGAAGGTCCTAAAGTAAGCAAAGCTCCATACAGTAGGAATGTGGGATTTGTATTTCAAGATCCTGCTCTTTGGCCTCATATGACAGTAGAAGAGAATATAAAATTTCCAATTAAAGATAAAAACTATAAAGAATATCAAGAGTTGATAGGTATTTTAAAAATAAAAGACATACAAAAAAACTATCCAGATGAAATATCAGGCGGGGAAGGAAAGAGAGTTTCTATTGCCCGGGCAATAATTTCAAATCCTCAACTTTTAATTATGGATGAACCCTTTACTAACTTAGACGAAGAAACCAAGGAAGAAACAGCTAAAATGATAAGAATGATACATGAAAGAAAGGAATTAACCATATTAACAGTAGGACATATTTATGAGGATAATATAAGGATATCTGAAAGAATTTTTAAATTAGAAAAGGGAGTATTAAATGAAGAAAATCACTAATTTATTCTTAATTTCTATAATCTTTACTTTTGTTGTTCTTACTTCCTCTTGCAGCAAAGAAGCTTCAGCTGATAAAAAGAACTTTCAAAATTTACTTGAGGAATTTGAAAGTTCATCTTTGGTAGAATTTAATGAAAGTGTATATGCTGGAGGCCTTGAAGGTGTTTTTGAAATAAATCCTAACAATTTAAGCTATGAGAAACTGGATATAGGTGATATTTTCTTAGTAAAAGATCTTTTGGTACATAATGATGAACTATATATTGGACACGAAGAAGGTATAAAAGTATATAAGGATGGAAAGTATAAAGAAATTTTAAATAAAGATTCTAATGTCAATGATATAAGGGTAAATGACTTGTATATAGATAAAAGTGGAAAACTTTGGGCTGGTACTTATGGAGGAGTTTTAAAATTAAATAAAGGTAAATGGGAATCCTTAACCACAGATGAGGGCTTGATGGATGATACTGTATTTTTGATAATCGAAGATGGATCCGGGGGTATGGTTTTTGGCCATTATGCATCATCAGATAGTGGTTTATCCTACTTAAAAAATGGAAAATGGAGTTATTTTAATACAGAAAATGGACTTCCTCACAATCATATAACTGATGGAATTAGAAAGGAAGACAAGCTATATATAACAACAGGTTTC
Organism: Eubacteriales bacterium; assembly: GCA_046482875.1. Lineage (GTDB taxonomy): Bacteria > Bacillota > Clostridia > Tissierellales > Dethiosulfatibacteraceae > UBA8670. The sequence goes on from JAWOEG010000058.1 coordinate 21,317, forward strand.
TTTGATGTGGGGGGAGTAGCGGTTTTTAATATATCAAAAGAAGGTATAGAACACGAGAGAAATATAATAGAAGAATGGGGGGATCATGGAAGCAAGGCTAGAAGTATAGGGATTAGAGAAGATGAATTATGGATTGGGACAGAATACAACGGCCTAAGTATAATCGAATCAGGAAATATTTACAACTTCAACGAGGAAAATGGACTTGTACACAATGAAGTAAAATCAATATTATTCAGAAAAGACGGAATGGTTTGGCTTGGAACTAGAAGCGGGGTATCGGTAATAGAAGCTGAAGAATTATTAAATTGATAATTTGAAAGGAGGGTAACAATGAAAAAAAGAAAAAATAAAAAAGAAAAACCAGTTAAAACTAAAGAAACTAAAGAAGCAAAAGGGAAAAAGGAAGTAAAAGCAGAAGCTCCTAAAAACTTACTACATCTTATATTTATTATAATTAAGGGAATATTTACCAATATACCTAGAATGCTAATTTACTTTGCTGTAATAGGAGTAGTATCATTCTTAGTCCATACATATTTAGTAATATATCCAAATGGAGGTTATTGGCCGGGTACGAATCCTATACTCGATAAAATACTGACCTTGCCAGGCAACAAGGTTAGGGGAACGGCTTTTTGGTCTATAGTCCTTTATCTTATAACTTCTATAATTATGAAAATGAGGATGATAGGAGTTGGTGAATTTTTTAAAAATTTATTTAAAGGCCCTGTAAGAGTTGGAAAATCAGCCTTTGGAAAATCTGGTGGTTTCCTGAGCTTTTTTAGTGGAGCAACGGCAATTTTTCTATTATTAGCACAGTATTTAATTAAAAATTCAGCATTATCAATTACACTTATAATAGGAGCTGTACTGGCAATTATTACATTTAGGTATAGTTTGAGTTATCTGTTTTTAAGGGTTGGATATAATGATTTTAGAAGAATATTTAAGAGAAAAAAGGATTTTAATGAAAGTTATTTTGATGCTTACCAGCTTGCAGTTATAGCATCCATGCTTTTATTTATATATCTTCCTGCTAAACCCTATAGTGTATTTGGAGTTTGTATTCTAGCATTGTTTTTGATGTTTTTTAAAAAATTCAAAAAATCCAACAAGGTTGCTGCAAATATTATCTTGTTTGGACTCATTGGGTTGAATTTAGGTATTATGTTTACTTTAAAAGCCTATGGAGATGATGGGGGAGTTGCTGAAGCCGGAGGCTTTATTCCTTGGATAACAAGTCCTGGAGCATTTACAGCAGTTACTATTGGTCTTCCATCAGCTATTGGATCTGCTGTAGGAGGTATTGTAGGTATATTTACTGCTCCTATTATAGACATTCAAGATTATGTGCAGAGTGGTCAAGCAGCAGAAGATTTAGAAGATTTGATAGATAGCGGCGAAGAATATGTAGATGATTTATATGAAGAAGGGGAAGAACTCCTAGATGATATGGCAGAAGAAGCAGAAGAACTTGTAGAAGATGCAGAAGATTATATCGATGAGCTATCAGAGGATGCAGAAGACTTTATTGAGGAAGCTCAAGATGTGGCTGAAGATTTATACGAAGATGGAGAAGAAGTGGTAGAAGATGCCTCCGACTATATAGACGAAGTAGTAGAAGATGCAGAAGATATGGTTGAAGATGCACAGGATTATATTGAAGATAGCTTGGCTGACGATGAGTATGATGTTATGGATGTATTAGATGATATATACGACTCTCAATTTGGTAATCCTGAAGACAAACTAGACAGTATAATTAGTTTGGGTGAAAAACTACCTACTTATGTTGGGGACTTGATTAATTCCGGACAGGATTATGTTCTTACTTCAAATGTAGTAGATAAAATATTTGATACATATGATGGTATAGTTCCGGATTGGATTCAAAATGGTGCTGAAGATACTGCCAATGAGCTTTGGGATAATATGGGTGATATAAAAAATATAATGGACTTCGCTGATGTAATACCTAAAGATCATCCCCTAGATTCATTAATGGGGAATGCGGGAATATTGAAAGATGCTCTTGGAAATATTGGTGAAGGCGATAATGCTGTTTATGCAGGTATAAAATCATACTTATCAAACAAAATAAAAGACAGTATATTCGATAAAAATCCTGGTCTTACAATTATGGATACACTTACTTCCATATTTGCTGGAGGAACAGATGCAGCAGATATAATAAGTCCTGGAAAAACTATTCAAGGTTCAGCAAATCTCCTTATTGATAAAATTACAGACCTTTGGAATGGAACAAATGATGTAGATAATAGACTTCAGAGTGGACATTACGGTGGAGCATTAAAGGTTGCAGATGATACTACAGAAGTTATTGCTGATGCAGTATACAATCCTAAAGAATTTAAGAAAGATTTTGCTGATGTAATTACTTCAGATGAGTTTTATGATGGTATGTACGATACTAATAAGAAACTTTGGAAACCAAAAGAAGGTTCCTGGGCTATAAAGAGAGCAGGATGCTATGTGGGAGAGAAAACTACTGAAGGTTTAATAAAAGTAGCAGATGGAGTTCACGAGTTAAGTAAATGGCTTGGAAGCTGGATTTAAGGAGGTAAACAATGGCACTATTAGTACTAAGAAAAGAAGAAGTAGAAGTTTTATCTCTTCTAAGTAGAGTTAAAATAAATTCATTCTCCGTACTTAAGGGTATGGAAGGATTTGATGAAAAAACATTAAAAAACAAAAAGGAAGACCATAAGGAAGTTATTAAGGATTTTGCAAAGGATGGAGCCCTCTGGAAGGATGAAAAAGGTAAAATACGGTTAATAAGAGAGCTTCAAGGGGTGTTTAAAATTATTAATGCGCCGGAAAAAACCTATAAAATAAAATCATCTTCTAACAGACCTATAACTGAGCACTATTATAGTAAGGTAGGAGAGTTAGGTGTTTTATTCTCCGTGGGAAAAGATGGAGAGTTTTTCAATATAGGATATCCATATAAAGACCAGCTTATGTCAACTTGGTTTAAAGATGAAATCATAGGTGATTTAGGTATAAAAGAAGAAGATAAGAGAGACTACAGCTATAGTTTTAGTCTTGGAGGAGATGAATTTAATATAATGATACTCTCCCTTCTTATACAGAATAACTTGGATAAAGAAAATTTTAAAGTTCAAGAGATAATTGACGAGGAAATTTTATCACAGTTAGATAAAGAAAATATCTTCGATTTGAATTTTGAAAAATATAAAGAAAATTACCATGAAAGCAAATTGAAAGAAGTTGTTGATAAACTTGTGGATAAAGAGGTATTGGAAGTTTCAGGGGATGGATTTAAAGTTAAAGATGAAATATCCAATGCATTTGAAATTGATAATATAAGAGATATAGTAGAAATCTCTGAAATAACTCCTTTTATGAGGGGTAAAAATCTTTACATTACAAACAAAGGATATATGTTTATTGAACCAGTTGTATCTCCAGAACCTGAGTGGAATATAAGTCTGGAAGGATTGGAGACTTACCCTTATAATTTGTTTAAAAAATCCCTTGAGTTCAGTTATATTAAACCAAGTGATAAGCTTAAGGAAGAATTGAAGAATCATATGTAATATAAGAGTTAATAAATAAAATAATAGACACATGTACTTTTATTAAATATAACTAAAAAAAAGGGTTATATAGGAGAGTATATGTGTCTGAAAATATATATTATAAAGTAACCTATATAGTTCAACATAGGTAGTACCTATAAAATAAAGATAGTAAAATTAAGAAGATTTTTTGTCTTTATACATTTTAAAATCAGCTTTTTTCATTATATCCTCAATAGTTTCGGTAGGTTCCGCGCTAATTTCGTATCCTACTGAAACGCTTAAGTTTAAATATTCATTTTCTAAATTATTATTGTATAATTTAATCATATCTGAAATTCTTTTATTTATGGTTTCTGCTATGTCTTCACTGCCATCATATAATATCGCTGTAAATTCATCTCCACCGATTCTAGCAACTATATCCGTTTCACGAAAAGCTTTACGAATAATACCAGCAAAGTTTTCTATTAGTTTATCTCCTGCTGAATGTCCGAAATTATCATTAACATATTTTAGTTTGTCAATATCAAACATAAATACAATTATTTTATCCTCTTTTACCTTGTTGTTTAACAATCTATTGACATAAGTTCTATTGAATAATCCAGTCATTGAATCATGAAAGCTAAGATATTTAAGTTCTTTTTCTGAGTCTAGGATTTTTTCGTACTGTTCATTATTATGAAGAACTAAGCCTAAAAATTTAGTTATGTCTAGCGCTAGATTCAGGTATCTTTCGAGATACTGGGGAAACAATAATTCTCCTGCATCTAAAATTCCGTAAAGATGATTATCCCAGGATACTTTTATACAAAACCTATTTTCTTTTTTTAAAAGGAGATAGTTATCATGGGATAATTTAAATTTTTTTATTTCTTGGGGAATAAGTGTTGAGTCCTCGCTCCAAAAATTAAAATTCTGGACACCAAAAACCATAATAAAAAGGTCTTTTACTTTACCTATAACTTCTCTTTTGTTTGTGTATGAAGATATTTTTCCAAGCATATCAAAAACAGCAGAGTAGTCCGCAGATTGACTTCGAAGGTTATTAATAGTTTCCGAAGTTTCTTTATTTTTAAAATGAAGGCGCCATTCGTATATTTTGCTTTTAAGTAATAATCCAATAGTTTCAAGTTTGATTGGTATAACTAAATAGGGAATATCTAAATAGGAAGATAGGTCTTCTAATAAGTTTTCTGAACTCTCATCAATATTTGCATCTAGAAAAACAATTTGATTAGTTGTTTCTTGAAAAAACCTTCTTGCAGTACTTTTATCAAAACCCATAGCAGAAAGATGTTTATCCCATTTCCTTAACCATCCTAGACTTATAATATAATTTCCCTGTGAAGTAAGGTAATCTAAAAATTCATCACAAGTTAAATGAGTAAAACAGTAATTACTAGTAATAGATTCAATGGAATTATCATCAATGAGATTTAAAGCATCACAAGATTTATTGCAAATAATAATACTTTTTTCCTTTTCAGCTTTAGATAATATTTTTTTTGCTTCATTCTTTTTACCCTTATGGTCGCACATAGTTGGGTAAACCTTTAATTCTATTTCTTGGATGTTTTCTTTATCTAGGACTGCTTTATACTCTGGGTAAAAATTTTCGCATATAAATACTTGTAATTTATCCATCTATAAGTCCGCCTTTATTGGATAGGTACCAAATTCTTTAACTGTTTCAGAAACTTCCAATAAAACTTCTTCCGATACCTGCCAGGGCATATCACCATGATTATCAGAAAGGATAAATCCTCCTCCAGGTGCAGCGGTTTTAATCAATTTTTTGACTTCTCTTCTCGTTTTTTCCCTATTCCAGTTTGTCATATCTATGCCATTTAGATTGCCTAGAAGACAAATTTTTCCAGCTGCTTGTTTTTTTATAAGATTTATATCATCCTTTTGACTAAAGCCAAGTACTGCAGATCCAGTATCAATTATATCATCTATTACTGGAAGGCTTATACCTGAAGCAAGATGAGTTGCTGTTGCGCCTTTGATTTGATTTATTGTGTTCTTTGCAACTATATGTCCAGTTTTAAGGTATCTTTCTCTTTCAATTATTGTAGGAGATGCTAAAGGATCAAAGTAGCAAATTGCTGTAGCCCCTGCTTCAAGTTGAGCGTTGGCCCATGATACACAGAATTTTTCATTGATTTTCATTAATTGGTTAAATTCATCTTTTCTAAAATACATTAGCTCAAGGTATTTTTCGAATCCCATCTGCATAACAGGTAGGGAAAAAGGTGACATTACTACACCTATAATGGGAACCTCATCTCCGACGATGTTTTTTAATTTCCTTGTAGTTTCTATGACTCTTTGTAGTGGTTTTGATTCCTTTACAATAGGAGGGTTTATATTATTGATTTTTTCTATATTCTTTATAAAAGGTTCTCCTGAATTTGGAGGACCATCTTCTGTAAAAACAACTTCCCCACCAAAAGCTTCAATTTCTATAGGCGCATAAAAAAAGGTATATAGACAGTCATTGCTGTACTTTCTTCTCATTTGCAATTGAGCTTCTACTACGTAGTCAGGTTTAGAAAAGTATTTTTCTATTGATAAACCTAATTCTTTTGCACCATAATGTGAAAACAGATGAAAAATAGGGACACGATCCGGCTCTTTATGACTAATTGAATTCATTACACGTTCCATTGAGTTCATTTCTAATGTCCTCCTTTACTAATTTTTTCGATTATTTTTTTTGCTTCTGTTCCATTTTTTCCATGGGCATAAGCATCAACTTTTTTCCATAGATGTTCATCTAATCTAAATGGTGCCCCACCGACTATAACTTTGGTATTGGAACCATTTTCTCTTAGGCTTTTAACAATATTCTTGACCTTCAATGCCGAAGGGAGCATCAAAGTCGATATTAAAAGAAAATCTAAATCAGATTCAATGGTTTTATCTACAATTTCTTCTGCACTTAATCCTTGTCCAAAGTCAAGGAGGTTGTATCCACCTGCTCGGAGTAGGGAATAAACAATTCTTTTACCCAAGGCATGGTGGTCCTGTAAAACACCAATAGCTATTTTGGGACTATTTTTATAAGACGAGTTATATTTAGGTATGTATTTTTCAATAAGCTCTTCGCAGATAACCCCACTCATATATACCTGAGACAAAGATAGTTGGCCATCTTCCCAGCCATCGCCTATTCTTTCTAGTGCTTCCATAGTTAAATATTCAAGGGTTTCAAAGTTTTTATCCTTTAAATATATATTCTCAAATATTTCTGCAGCTTTTATTCGATCAATTTTTAGTAAAGATGTTTGAAAATCATCAATAGGTAAATTTGTTTTTTTCATAGATATTTAACTCCTTATTCAAATATCGTAAATCTTATAAAATTGAGTTTTCATTTTTATAGTAATATTTTATAATAATGTTATAATAATTACAAATGGAAAAACTATAAAAGGTGGGATTAAATATGGATAAAGAAGTAAAAAAATTATTAGACCAGTATAAACAATCATTAAAGATAGGAAAAGAAAATTTTGATAAAGCTTGGCATTTTTGTGCTGATGAAAAAAATGCCAACGAGTTGGCTGAACTAACTCTTAAAGGAATAAAAAGAGGTACAGCTTCTTTGAAATACTTGTATGAAGTGGAAAATGAAAAAATTCCTCAAGCTGGAGAATTAGATATAATAACAGATTGGGAAGGAAAACCAGTATGTGTCATTAAGAATGAAAAGGTATCAATAATTCCCTTTAAAGATGTGGATGAAGAATTTGCTTATAGAGAAGGTGAGGGAGATAAAAGTCTAAAATACTGGAGAGAAGTACATATAGATTATTTTACTAAAGAACTAAAAGAAAAAGGTAAGAAATTTAATGAAGATATGCTGGTAGTATGTGAAGAGTTTGATGTAGTGGAGAAATTGTAAAAAGATTCAAATAAAAAAAATAATGTTTATTTAGTAAAAAGTGACGGAGATTTTAAATTAAAAGTTTTGGAGAAAGTTAAAGAAAACATCTCTTCTTTTTAATTATTTAATTTTAAGAGAAACACTGCATATTACTTCTTATTTTCTAAGGGTTTTCAATGTTTTCTTATAAGCATTTATTAAAAAAGCTACATCCATACTTAAGGCTATGCCTTCGTACCCATCTTTTATTAGTTCAGCAGCATTCTCTTCTGTACCTGTATAAATAAAGCAGGGTTTATTAGATTTTTTACAGGCGTTTTGTATCTTTTTCAAAGAATCTTTAAATTTTTGTGAACTAAAATTAGCAGGAGAACCTAATGCTGTGGATAAATCGTAAGGACCGATAAATATTCCGTCAATTCCTTCTAAGGAAACAATTTCTTCAATATTCTCCAAACATCCTAAGGTTTCACATTGAGGTATAAGCATGGTTTCTTCATTGCTTACTTTGAAGTATTCATCTATATTACAGGCTAAGCTTTCATATCCAAAGCCAGAGGTTCTGCCTAGAAATACTCCTCTTTTTCCTAGAGGATGATACTTTCCCCATTCTACCAATTTTTTGGCTTCTTCTACAGTTTCCACGTTTGGAATAATAAGACCTTTAGCTCCCAGATCAAGATTTTTAAGGATGGAAGGTCTGGTTATATCCTTTACCCTAACAAAAGGTGTTAAATCTGATAATTCAGCCGTTCGTATGTATTCTAGAGTGCTTTCAGTATCGAAAGGACCGTGTTCGCAGTCGATTATCATAAAATCAATACCGGACATAGCTAAACCCTCTACAGTTTGGCAGCTTCCCAGTTCAAAAAAAGTACCTATGACTGCTTCTTTCTTTTTTAATTTTTCTTTCACATAGTTTTTCATAAAAACCTCCAATTTACTACTTTATAATACCGGCTTTGTGTGCCTTTAGAAAAAGTTCTGTTACCTTTGAATAATTAACTATTCCTTCTGGTTGATTGTTTGCTTTTAAAAATTCATCGTTGATTTTATTGTGAGTATCCTTTGCCTTTTCAATTATATGTTCATCCCAAAAGTCTATTTTTTTCTTTATATCCTCAACAACTCCAGGACTTCTCAATGAAGATAATTCCCTATATAAGTCGGGATCATTTTTGTACAAAGAATTACCTAAGTAAGTCATCATAGCTTGGTATCCTGAGTATTTAAAATAAAAATCCTTATGATAGTAGCAGGCTAAAAACCCTATAAAATTAGCATCGTCTTCACTGGCGAATCCTTTTTGGTGGGCTATTTCATGGCTTGCTACAAAAGGCTTTGAAAACAAAGGAATCATATGATTTATATTAGCTTCTGAAAAAAATGGTAAATATATACCTGTATATCCGCTGGAAGAAAAAATACCTGAAATTTTTAAAGGTTTAACTAGGACTTTTTTCTTGTCTATAAAAGTATATTCTTCACCTAAATTTTGGTAACCCTTATAAGTATTCCTATAGATATATTCCTTATCTATATGGTCTATATTGTTTCTATCTATGACTTCTTTTAACCTATTTGTCTCCTGCACTAAGTATCTATAGCTTTTTTCTAAATCATCTTTATAAATATCTACATCTTTAAGCTGAAATATTTCTTCTATATCTTGTCTGTAGTTGTTAAGTCCCCAGGCTAACTGATAATAACTTAGATTAAATAGTAATATAAATACTATTAAAAGAATTGATATTAGAGAGTTTTTCCATTTTTTTATTATCACATAATAAACAAAGAATAAGAATAAAATAATTAGAATAAAAAGACCTAAAGCTACAGCTACTTCTCCTAAAGAAAAACTAAAGTAGTTGCTAAAATAGGATAAGGGTTTATTTATATACAAGAATAATTTTCTAGAATAATAGTTTTCGACTAAAGTGGAAGATTTTTTTGCAATAAAAAGAAGAAGAATATTAATGAAAATCAAAAATATATTCAAATATAGTAGTAAATAAATATTTTTTTTATTAAATTTATTCATTTTATCACCATTTAGTTAATCTTTATTTATATTTTATCATCAATGGGAAATTTTCTCTATATAAATATTGACCATATAAATATGATATAATTATATCAAAAGATAGGAGGTATTTTTAATGAGAAGATGCGAATGGGCTGGAAATGACCCTTTATATATTAAATACCACGATGAAGAATGGGGTAAACCTAATCATGATGACAGGAAGCATTTTGAATTTATAGTCTTAGAGTCTGCACAGGCTGGTTTAAGTTGGATTATAATATTAAGAAAAAGAGAAAATTACAGAAAATACTATAAAAACTTTGACCCTGATAAGGTATCAAAATTTGGCGAAAAAGAAATAGAAGAAATGATGAAAGATCCTGGAATTATAAGATATAGAAGAAAAATTGAAGCTTCGATTAACAATGCAAAAAGATTTTTGGAGATACAGAAAGAATTTGGGTCTTTTGATAAATACATATGGTCCTTTGTTGATAACAAACCTATAGTGAATCATTGGGAGAGTATAGAGGATGTTCCTTCAAAAAATCAGCTTTCTGATAAAATTAGTAAAGATTTAAAAAAACGAGGGTTTAAATTTATAGGCTCAACCATAATATATTCATATCTTCAGGCTATGGGATTAATCAATGACCATACAAGGTACTGTGATTTTGAATAAGAACTATAAAAATGAAAACTTTACTCCTTATTTAACTAAAAAAGTATAAAAATATTTAAATGTGGTAAATATATAATAAGATATTTATTAATATATTATTAAGAGGTGGGTAAAATGAAAAAAATTTTAATACCTGTTGAAAATCAACAGAGAATAGAAGAGCCCTTGAAGTTAGCTGTAGAAATAGCAAAAAAATTTAACTCAAAGATAACTATTTTCCATGCTGTAGATTTTCATAAAATACCTAATGAAGTTAAATATGGAGCTTATATAGAAAAAATTTATGAGACGGCTAACAAGAATAATTTTATGGACAAGGTAGTTAAACTTTACGAAAAAGAAGGCATAGAGACTGATTCTAAGGTAATTGAGGGAGATCCATCAGCAGAAATAATTGATGAAGCTGACAATGGTAATTACGATTTAGTAATTATGGAAACACATTCAATGAAAGATCACAAGAGATTTTTGTTAGGAAGTGTAACAAATAAAGTTGTTCATCATATTAATGTACCGATACTAGTAGTAAGATAGGTTAAGTATAAACATATTATATAAATGAGTCCCTGACTTAGTTGGGGGTTCGTTTTATTTTTTAGGTATTTATATTAGTTTTTTGTATGATATAATATAAAAAGAGGTGGTTGAAATGGATGATAAAAAAGAAATCATTAAAAATTTTAAACTTTTTGTTAAATCAGCTTTTGATTTTAAAGAGAATTCTATGTACCATATAAAAAAGGAAGCCTACGATGAAATGGATAATTTTATGCTGCTTTGTTTTGGCGATATGCTGGGAATACCGGTGCCAACTTCCTACTATATGCTGGAGCTACTACCATATCTAGCTGAAGACTTTGAAGGTTGGGAAAGAAGAATTATGGCTAGAAAAAGTGTTTACGGAGACCGATGGGGAGATTTTTGCTGTTAGGAGGACTACATGAATAAACTTGTATTTTTTGGAGGAAAAGGTGGAGTAGGTAAAACTACATCATCATCAGCCTATGCCTACTACTGTGCTGAAAAGGGAGAAAAAACACTGCTGGTATCAACAGATCCAGCCCACTCACTATGTGATATATTTGAAAGAAAAATTGGATCGAAAATTATTGAATTAAAAGAGAATTTATTTTCTCTGGAAATAGATCCGGAAGAAGAAAGTCAGGCTTACATCAATAATATTAAGAAAAATATGAAGGATATAGTAAGCCCAGTTATAGTAAAAGAAATTGAAAGACAGTTGGATGCTGCAGCTGTGTCTCCTGGTTCCGATGAATCTGCCGTATTTGATAAATTAATGGAAATAATAATAGACTATGAAAAAGACTACGATAGAATAGTAATTGATACAGCTCCCACAGGTCACACTCTGAGACTTTTATCCTTGCCAGAGCTTTTAGGTGGTTGGATGGATAGACTTATTGAAAAAAGAATGAAAGCTATGGAGCTTTATGAAATGGCTACACGAGAAGACAAAAAGATGAAAAATGTAATAGAAAGAGATCCTGTGCTTTCAAAACTTAATGAAAGAAAAAGAAAAATGGAGCAGGCTAGGGAAATACTTACTGATGGAGATTTAGTATCTTTTGTGTTTGTATTAAACCCTGAAAAACTTCCAATAGAAGAAACTAAAAAGGCAGTAGATACACTGGGAAAATACAAAATTTATGTAAATACTTTAATAATAAATAGAATTCTTCCTGAAAATGTTGAAGGTAAATTTTGGGAAAACAGAAAGAAATTAGAAGATAAGTATTTAAAGGAAATAGAAGAATATTTTTCTAATAAAGATCTTATAAAGATACCCTTAATAGATGAGGATGTCAAGATAGATAATTTGAAACACATAAGTAAGTATTTTGGAGAAATAAGTGATTGATAATGAAGTTAGGAGATTAATATGAAAAGACAACCGGCAAGTATATTTAATGATGTAATAGGTCCTGTCATGAGAGGACCATCTAGCTCACACACTGCAGCTGCTTCAAGGATTGGATTATTAGCTAATCAGATGGTGGAAGGAAAGCTAAAAAAAGTAATAGTTGAGTTTCATCCAAAAGGTTCACTAGCTACAACTTATCAGGGTCAAGGATCGGATTTTGGTCTAGTTGGAGGTTTGTTAGGTTATAATACTGAAGATGAAAGATTAGTTACTTCTATTGCTATAGCAAAAGAAGTAGGATTAGATGTTAGGTTTAATATTGTAGAATATGAAGCATCCCATCCAAATACCTATCGATTGAAGATGTTTAGCCATAAGGAAGAAATATCAGCAACAGCAATATCTACCGGTGGGGGAATGATTAAGGTTGAAAATATTAATGGTTTTACTGTAGAAATTGCCGGAGATTTTTATGAGACCCTAATTTTTTGTAGTTCTAATAAAGCAATCCAAGAGGTAGAAGATGCATTAGAAAAAGAGGATTTTGAGGTAGAGTATATTCAGAAATCTTCAAAAGAAAAAGAAATTTTAGTAAATTTAAAAATTCTGAAAGTTTTAGATGAATCATTAATTAAACGACTAAAGGAAATAGATGGAGTACTTTCAATAATGAATTTATCCCCTGTTTTACCAGTTTTATCGTCTAGAGATTGTGATGTGCCTTTTTTGACAGCAAAGGAAATGCTTGAAAAATACGAAAATGATAAATCTCTTTATGAATTAGCCCTATTATATGAAAGCATCAGAGGTAAAATTACTGAAGATGAAGTTTATAATAAAATGAAAAAAATTGTTGAGATAATGAATGATTCTGTTAGAAAAGGACTATCTGGAACAGAATATGAAGATAGAATCCTAGGACCTCAATCTCATTTAATTCAAGAAGCTATGAAAAATCAAAAACTAATTCCTGGAGATTTAATGAATACTGTAATAAGTTATATTACCTCAATGATGGAAGTTAAAAGTTCTATGGGTGTAATAGTAGCAGCTCCTACAGCTGGTTCCTGCGGCGGATTACCCGGTACTATAATTGGTGCATGTGATTCAATGGAACTAACCATAGACCATATGGTTAAAGGAATGCTGGCAGCTGGTATGATTGGATTATTCATTGCCCAAAGTGCTACCTTTGCAGCAGAAGTCGGAGGATGTCAGGTTGAATGCGGTGCTGGATCTTCTATGGCAGCGGCGGGCCTGGTACAATTAATGGATGGAAGTGCTAAACAAGGAGTAGATGCAGCTTCTATGGCTCTTCAAAATGTAATGGGAATGGTATGTGATCCCGTAGGAGATAGGGTTGAAGTTCCATGTCTTGGAAAAAATGTTATGGCAGGTACAAATGCAGTAGCCTGTGCAAACATGGCTTTAGCAGGATTTGATAAGGTGATACCCCTAGATGAAACTATTGAGTCAATGTATAAGGTAGGTCATATGCTGCCACCTGAACTGAGATGTACTGGAAAGGGTGGACTATCTGTTACACCTACGGGGATTAAGATTTTAGAAGAAATGCAAAAAAAGGAATAGAAATTATTAAACTGGAGGCTCAATGAAGGAATATAATCAATACTGCACAGGATGCAGCCATAAAGAGAGTATAGATAAAAATATTAGTAGGTGTCCTAAATGCGGGGAACCTATGGAAGTAGAGTTAATTAGGAAAGGTAGGATCAATTATTCTAAGAATACAGGACAAAGTTTACTTGAAAAGTACCAGGATTTTTTTCCTTATTTAGATGTAAAAAGAGAAGATTCATTGGGAGAAGGATTTACCCCTTTAGTAAGATTAGATAATCTTGAAAAGGAATTAGATTTGAAAAGCATATATTTGAAAAATGAGAGCCAAAATCCTACCTGGTCTTTCAAGGACAGAGGAACATTACTGGGGATACTACATGCTAAAAAACTAGGATATAAAAAGATAGGAACAGTATCAACAGGGAATATGGCTCCTTCAGTTGCTGCTTACTCAGCAAAATTTAAAATGGAAAGCTATATATTTGTAAAAGATTCTATAGCTGAAGAAAAATTGAATCCTATTCTTGTATACAATCCTAAATTATTTAAAGTAAAGGGTGACTATGGAAGCCTTTACTTTAAGACATTGGAATTTGGAGAAAAAAAGAATATATACTTTATCAACTCAGATGTACCTTTAAGAGTTGAGGGTTCTAAAACCATAGCCTTTGAGATATGTGAGCAGATGAATTTCGAAATGCCTGATTATGTAATTGTACCTACCAGCGCCGGAGGTAATATAAGAGGTATAGAAAAAGGATTTAGAGAATTTAAAGAAGCTGGGATAATAGATAAAATTCCTAAAATAATCTGTGCTCAAAGTTCAGGGTGTTCACCAATATATAAGGCCTTTAATGAAAACAAGGAGAAGATCGAAAGATTCGAGAATCCTTCTACAGTAGCCCATGCTATAGAAAATCCCCTACCACCAAGCGGAAATCAAGTTATTAGGATGCTTAAAAGAAACGGTGGATTTACAGTATCAGTAGAGGATGATGAAATAATAGAGGCTCAAAAATATTTAGCCCAAAATGGATTATTTTTACAGCCGGCATCTTGTGTACCTCTGGCTGCCCTTAAAAAACTAAAAAAAGAAGAAAAAATAGATAAAGATTCGTCAGTTGTTTTAATAGGAACAGGGGGAGGATTGAAATACACTTCAGTATTTGAAAAATATAATTTTAAATACAATCAAATAGATTTAGATGATATTGAAAATATAAATTAAAGAATACTAACCTACAGGAAAATAAACCTGTAGGATTTTTTTATGTCTAGAATAGTCATGTAAATATATATTGAATAATTAAATATATATAAAACAAAATGCAATATATAGTTGACATTAATAAAAATATATTGTATATTAAAAATATAAAGGAGGTTGACATTATGTTTTTTAATAAAAAGAATGAAATAAAAGATGAAAGAGTTGAAAATCTA
>JAWOEG010000024.1:0-17645 GCA_046482875.1 Eubacteriales bacterium
CTTCTTATCTTTATCAGCATAAAAAGTTAAAAGCATAACTACCTCCCATCTGTACTGGTCAAAAAGTTAAAAACTGTATCTTTTAAAAGGTACAATAATATTATATCCTATAACTAGAAAAAAGAAAAGGAGAAATAATATGGCAAATTATGATACAAAACAACTTACAACAACAGCTTTGATGGCAGCAGTAGTATTTGTAGCTACTATGGTGGTAAAGATTCCAGTAGGTCAAGGCTATTTAAATTTTGGTGACGGGGCGGTTTTTTTATCAGGATTATTATTAGGTCCAGGGTATGCTTTTGCAGCAGCAGCTATTGGTTCTAGTTTAGCAGATATGATTGGATACCCTATATATATACCGGCCACCTTCTTATTAAAAGGATTAATGGCATTAATAATTTCGAAAGCAAAAGATAAAGGTATTAAAGTAAGAATAACATATATGGTATTAGGAGGATTGATAATGGTCTTAGGATATTATTTGTATGAAGCATTTATCCTTTACGGTAATGTGATTTCTCCTCTTTACTACATACCTTTCAATATTCTTCAGTTTTCTGTAGGTATAGTTATAGCAATATTATTAATAAATCCTTTAAAAAATAAATTAGACCTATAAAAAAGAGAATATATGATATAATAAGTGTTGAGAGATCAGCACTTTTTTATAGGAGTAAAAATGAAAATAATAATAGATGGAGATGCAACGCCAAGAGAAGTAAGAAATATATGCGAAGAAGAAGCTAAAAAAGTAGATATAGGAATTATTGTAGTATGTAGTTATGATCATGATATAGAGGGAAATTTTAAGGTAGTAAGAGTATCTAGAGGAAATGATGCTGCAGATTTTAAAGTAATAGAACTTTTTAATAATGGAGACATTCTAATTACTCAAGATTACGGTTTAGCAAGTCTTGTAATCAATAGAGCAAAAGCAGTTATTAATCCTATCGGATTTTTGTATACTCAGAAAAACATAGATAACCTTCTCCATAGTAGATATATGGGACAAAAGATAAGACGAGGTGGTGGAAAAACAAAGGGACCTTCAAAAAGAAAAGATGAAGATAATATAAAATTTCAAAATATATTAATTGATGTTCTATAAGTATAATAGTTGAATAATTATAATGTAATTGTATTAGAAATGAAAATATTATATAATAAAGAAAATAGTCAAAAGGAGGGAATGAAATGAGCGATTTTTTTGACAAACTAAAGAAGAACATAGATAAAGGGGTAAGTAAAGCGAGTAAGAAGTCTGCTGAAATAGCTGAAAAAACAAAACTTCAAACTCAAATAATGTCTTTGAAAAATGACAAAAAGAATGAAATCAATGATTTAGGTAAAGTAACCTATGAAATGCTAAGAGAAGATAATTTAGATGAAGAAATACTAAATCTCAAATTTGAATCCATTATGGAAATTGAAAAACAAATCAAGGACAAAGAAGAACAAAAAGAAAACATCGAAAAAGAAGAATTAGCTGAAAAAACAGAAGAAGCTCAAGAGTTTGAAGAAACAGGCGAAGTAGAGTCAGATCAAATATTCTGTCCAAACTGTGGAGAGAAAAATTCTTCAGATGCAAAATTTTGTAAAAATTGTGGAACAAAACTCAACGATTAATATATTCGCTAAATATAAAACA
This sequence comes from Eubacteriales bacterium, assembly GCA_046482875.1. Lineage (GTDB taxonomy): Bacteria > Bacillota > Clostridia > Tissierellales > Dethiosulfatibacteraceae > UBA8670. Next base: position 1,652 of record JAWOEG010000024.1, read on the forward strand.
CCACAGCTCCTGCTGTGGTGTTTTGTATTTTATAATATTATTTAAATTCACCGTTAGCATAAATATAATCTTCTTCAACAACATTACATAATAAAATAATGTCGCTTTCAGGAATTCTATATATTTCGCCTAATATATTTGCTATTGACTTAATAATTTTTTGAATTAGTTCTTTTCCATTTTTTTTAGAAATTTTTAAAGTAACAATTGGATTTTTGTCTTCTTTTCCTTTGAAAAATTTATCGTCATCAATAATATCTTTGATGATAATAATTCTTTCGATTTCTAATCCAGTATCCTGAGATAGTTCTTTCGCTACATAATCTAAATCTAAAGTCATATTATTGTCATAGGTTTTAATATTAATAAATGGCATTATACCACCTCCTAAAAAACTATTATAATGTATTTTTGCATTTATTACAATAACCATATAATTCAATTTTATCATCAGTAAAGATAAAATCATTTTCTTCGGCTATATGACAAAAAGTATCTGTAGGACAAAAATCGAAGGCTACTGATTTACCACATTTTTTACATATAAGATGGTGATGGTGTTTTTTTGTTGTTCTAATTTTATATAAATGTGAATTATAATTTTGTATTTTGCAAACTAAATTACATTTTTCAAGAAGGTTAATATTTCTATATATGGTGGATAAATCCAAGCTGGCTCCGCTTTTATTTGTTTCTTCCTGTATTTCTTCAACAGATAAAAAGGAATCTAAATTTCTAAAGAAGGCTTCTAAAAGAACCTTTCGCTGTTTAGTTAATTTATAATTCTTTTTTGATAATTCAAAGTAAATATCTTCTAAACTCATAAAACCCTCCAAAAATTTAGTTGAAATAATATTACAAATAACTTATAATTGAATTATAATATAAATGCAAATAATTTGCAATAAGAGGTGTAATATGAAAAAATTAATAATACTAATTATAATAATCATTACAATTGCTACTGGATGCAGTAGTAATAGAGATAATTTACAAGAAAGCAATAATAGTTTAAATGTTATAGTTTCAATAGAACCTCAAAGAACTTTCGTAAAAAAAGTTACTGGAGAGTTAGCCAATATTAATGTTGTTATTCCAGAAGGATACAGTCCTGCAAATTACCAACCAAGTCCTAAAGAGATACAGGATATAAGCAGTGGAGAAGTTTATTTTTCCATAGGGGTAGAAAGCGAAAAATCTTTTATACTTCCAAAACTAGGAGACCTAAATAAAGAAATTGAACTTATAGATTTACAGAAAAAAGTAATAAAAAAACACGAAGTACTACATATAGATGACCAAGACCAGGATGAAGACCATGGTCACGGTCATGAAGAAGGAGAGATAGACCCTCATATTTGGTTATCTCCTAAAAGAGTAATTACAATTGTAGAAATCGTAAGAGATTATATGATAGAAAATGATGAAGCTAATAAGAAAGAATATAATGAAAATGCAAGTGAATATATAAAAGAACTCAATAATCTCAATGAGGATTTAGTAGATACTTTTAAAGGATTGGAAAACAAGGCATTCATCATTTACCATCCAGCCTTTAGCTACTTTGCTTCAGATTACGGACTTGAGATGATTACTATTGAAGAAGATGGGAAAGAAGCAACAGCTAAAAGAATTCAAAAAGTAGTAGATTTTGCTTTAGAAAATGATATTAAAGTGATTTTTTATCAAAATGAATTTGATAGTAGCCAAGCTAATATTATAGCCAATGAAATAGACGGTGAAGTAGTAGAAGTAGCTCCTCTTTCAGGTAATTATATTGAGAATATGTACAAAATCAGAGATAAGTTTGCAGAAGTATTGAAGTAGGTGGTAAAAATGTATGATATAGAAATAAGTAATTTAAAGGTAAACTATGGTGATGTAGTTGCCCTAAATAATATAAATCTCAAAGTGAGAAATAAATCTTTTTTGGGAATTATTGGTCCTAATGGTGGAGGTAAAACTACTTTATTTAAGGTTATACTAGGATTAATTAATCCTGAAAGAGGGAATATTAAAATCAGAAAAAATATTAAAATTGGGTATGTGCCCCAAAGTACAAATTTTGATAATAATTTTCCTATTTTAGTAAAAGATGTGGTTCTTATGGGTAAATTGGATAAAAAATTTAAAGCCTTTAAAAAATATTCAAGAACAGACAAAGAAGAAGCCTCAGAAGTAATGAACAAGCTGAATATATATCATTTAAAAGACAGACAGATAGGTGAATTATCCGGAGGACAACTTCAAAGAGTCTTAATAGGTAGAACCCTTGTAAATAATCCAGATGTACTTTTGTTGGACGAACCTACATCTAGTTTAGATAGTGAATCAAAAAAAGATATTTTTAATTTATTAAAAAATTTAAATAAAGAGAAAACCATATTAGTCATAACCCACGATATGGAATATGTATTTAAATATATAGATAGTATTGCCTGTGTAAATCAAAGTATACATTATCACGATGAAGATGAAAGCATTACTGAAGATAGCCTTAAAGATATTTATAACTGTCCTATAAACCTACTGCTTCAAAGCGGTGCAGTACAAAAGAGAATGGGCAAAGAAGGAGGGGAATAAATGATTGAAGCTTTATTTCAATATACATTTTTAAGAAATGCTGTGATTTCTTCAATTATAGCAAGTATAGTATGTGGAATTATAGGAACAATAATAGTCGAAAAAAAATTGGTTAGTATGAGTGGAGGTATTGCTCATACTTCTTTTGGTGGAATTGGATTAGGTTATTTACTTGGAATTGAGCCTATTTTCGGGGGTTTGATATTTGCTGTAGTAGCAGCTTTAAGCATATCTAAGATAAGAAGAGAAACCAAAACAAAATCTGATACCTTAATAGGTATGTTTTGGGCAGTAGGAATGGCTTTAGGTATTTTATTCATATCTATGTCTCCAGGATATCAACCGGATATGACTTCTTATTTATTTGGAGATATACTAACAGTATCTACTGAATACATAAAGATAATGTCGGTTTTAGGCTTATTTATAGTTGTGATTATATTTTCGGGATTTAACTATTGGAAGGCGTATCTTTTTGACGAAGAGTATTTAAAGGTTATGGGTATTAATACAATAAGATTAGAATATTTGCTTTTTATATTAATATCTTTGAGTATAGTTATTTTAATTAAAGTTGTAGGTATTATATTAGCTATAGCCTTGCTTACTATACCTCCAGCTATATCTAAATTATTTACTAAAGATTTAAAAAAAATAATGGGTTTATCCATTATTTTTGGTATTATTTTAAGTTTTTTAGGTCTTTACATTTCATATACCTTTGATATTCCTTCTGGATCCACTATCATATTATTAGCTGTAACGTTCTTTTTATTAATTTCTTTGGCAAAGGGGAAGTTTAATTAAAATGATTTTTTATTTAGATAGAATTTAATTTTTTTTGCAGCTTTAGTATTTACCTTAGCGATATTTTCCAAGTAATAATCAATATTTTTGAATTTAAAAGTTTTACCAAACAAAATTGTTTCTAAATTATTTCTTGTTTTATTGAGAACATAAAGTTCATCTTCAGTGTACTGAGGATGGTCTTTTAGGAAACCTACAATAATACTTAAGCTGGCATAGACTCTTTCTTTATTAAAATTTTTTTTCAAGCTTGAATACAATTCTTTTTTTTCCTTTTCCTTTATATCCCTATCATAAATTATATCTTGTATGATTTCTTTGGTATAACCTATTATGCAGTTTTCTTTCATACAGTCAACGCAGGTCTCAGAACCGAGACATATTTCATCGATATAATTACTCAATTTATTATAATATTGGTATAGTTCATTAGAGGATTTTTTTAGAGAATTATTTTCATGCTTTGTACGTTTATAAAATTTTATAGAAAAGAATATATATACAAATAGTAATAAAAATAGTATTACCATATAAATCCAGCTGTTTTTTATAAAGGCAGGTAGTCCATAGGTTAAATTAACTATTCCCATAATAATAAATACAAATGAAGAAGCTATTTTAATATTTTTTTCTGGAATTTTAGACCCTAATTTTCTGCTCATTAGAATAAAAACAACACTTACAGATAAAAGAGCAGCAACACCTCCCATAAGGTTAGACAATGGATAAATCGATTTAGATGCTATAGCTAATGCAGAAAGTTGAGTTTTATCCCCTAGTTCTACTACAAAAAATGTAAAACCTATTATTAAGATGCTGTATTTAAATTTAAAGTTTTTTTCCTTTGGCTCTTCGCTATACTTTACAATATTTAAAAAACCAAAAAATAAAAAGATAAAAGCAGAAAAATAATAAAGATATACAGATGGTATATAGATAATTAAAATCTGTCCTAATAAAACAGCTAAGCCTTGACTTATTATAGAACCTAATAAAAACCCATAAAATATTTCCTTAAGACTATAGGACATAGAAAAAGAAAGAGCTAGTATTTGAGTTTTATCACCTATTTCTGCTGTGAAAATTAATAAAAATGATTTTAAGAATTCAATTAACATAAGTGCCTCCAGTCCCCATCTATTAAATATATCACAGGTATTATTAATAATCAATTTTAAAAAAAGTTGAGACTATGCTCAACTTTTAATGATTTTAATTTAAGATTCGTATTATATTTTCTATGCCTATTACGGATTTGAAGTCTTCAATATTTTCGGCTGCTTTCATCAAGTCTTCTTTAGAAGTTTCGTGAGTTAAAAAAATCAAGGGAACAGTTTTACCGTAGGAACTTTTTTGAACAACAGACTCTATACTAATATTTTGATCCCCGAAATATCCAGCTATTTGTCCTAAAACTCCGGAGGTATCTACCACTTCTAACCTTATATAGTACCTATGCTTTAAACTTGATGAAGAAGATATTTCTCCAATGGTATTTGATAATAAATTTTCTGTAGAATTACACTTGTATATATTGATTAAATCAGTTAATACAGCACTTCCAGTAGGCATACCGCCTGCTCCTTTACCGTACATCATTACTTCGCCTAGAGAATTTCCTTCCACAAAAATACTGTTAAATTCGTTTTTAACGGAAGCTAAGGGGTGGTTTTCACTAATAAAAGTAGGCTCAACAGAAAGTTCTAAATTTTCTTTTGAGTTATCTCCTATAGCTAATAGCTTAATTACATAGCCTAACTCTTCAGCATATTTAATATCTTCCTGATTTATATTCTTTATACCACTACAAGGAATATCTTTTGGGTTAACCCTTTTGCCGAAAGCTATATTTGATATTATAGATAACTTGTAAACGGCATCCTCTCCTTCTAGGTCCGAAGTTGGATCTGCTTCTGCATATCCTTTTTCTTGGGCTAATTTTACCGCTTCTTGGAAATCCATTTCATTTTCTTTCATTTGAGTTAATATGAAATTTGTAGTTCCATTAATTATTCCCATTACCTTATCAATTTTATTAGATGCTAAATTATCATTGATAGTATTAATGATAGGTATTCCACCGCCTACGCTTGCTTCAAATTTTAAAGCAGAATTTACCTTACTACAGGTTTCATAAAGTTCCTTACTATATGTAGCTACTACTGCCTTATTAGCAGTGACTACATTTTTGCCTTTTAAAATTGATTTTTTAATATAATCGAAAGCTGGTGATAAGCCTCCTAAAAGTTCAACAACAACATCTATATCATCGTCGTTTAATATATCTTCAAATTTATTTGTCAATTGAAAATTTGAAACATCTACACTTCTTTGTTTGTTTAGATTTCCCACTAAAACCTTTTTTATTATAAGTTCTTTTCCTAGGGTTTTGGATATTTTTTCTTTATTTAAATTTAATGTTTTAATAAAACCTGAACCTACAGTTCCTAAGCCTAAAAGACCTATATGAATTTTTTCCATTCTATCCTCCTATGTATCTAAATTAAACACAAATGTATACTTAACAAAAACTACCATTAAATATTAACACAAAAATATAAGTAATACAATAATCTATTTATGAAATAACACAGCAATACTTATTTCTTTAAAATTATTCTAACATATTAGTTTTATCAAAGGAAATTTTTTTAAACTAGAATAAATAACTATAAATTCACCAAAAAATGTTTTAAATCTAAAAAATTGGATATAAATATAAAAGAAGGAAATTTAATTTGGGGGTGATTTGTTGACTACAGAAATATTAATAGCTTATGGTATACTAGCGTTAGCTATATTTTTATTTGTATCAGAACTAGTTAGACCGGATATTACAGCTATAATAATAATGGTTGTTTTAGCTTGGTCGGGCCTTATAGAAGTTACAGAAGCCTTTTCTGGATTTTCTAGTAATGCAGTTGTATCCATTATGGCTGTAATGATAATGGGTTATGGTATAGATAGATCTGGTATTATGAATATAGTATCTGAAAAAATTACTAAAGCGGCAGGAACTTCACAGAAAAAAATCTTGGTATTTATTTCTGGAACAGTTGGTATTATATCTTCTTTTATGCAAAACATAGGTGCAACAGCCTTGTTTTTGCCGGCTTTGATGAAAATATCTAAAAAAACTAAAATAAGTCCCTCTAAACTAATTATGCCTATGGGATTTGCAGCTATATTGGGAGGAACTCTCACAATGGTGGCTTCGGGTCCACTGATTATTCTTAACGACATGGTTACCGGGGCAGGTTATGAGAGGTTCAGTATATTTGGACCTACACCTATAGGGGCAGCCCTATTGGTAGCAGGAATCGGATACTTTTACTTATTTGGTGATAAAGTTCTTCCTAAAGGAGGAGATGATTCTAAAGATGGTAATCAAAAAAAGCTTATAGAATTATTCGACCTTCCGGACTCGGTATTTGAAATAAAAATAGAGGATAATAGTCCTATATTAGGAAAAACTATAGAAGAGATAGACTTATGGAATAGGTACAATATACACATAGTAGCTATTCAAGAAGGAGATAGCGTAACGTATGCTCCTTGGAGAAAAACAAAGTTTACTCGTGATCAAACAATAGCTGCCCTTGGAAAAAAAGAGAATATACAAAGATTTACTGATGAATGCGAATTAAAATTACATGCTTCACTAGGAAAATTTTCTAATATAGAAGAGGAAAATTTCGCAGGATTTGCTGAAATTATAATCCCACCGGGATCTAAATTAAAAGACAAGAGTATAAGTGAAATAGCTGTAAGAAAAAATTTCAACATAGAACCTGTTGTAATGATGAACAGACAGGGAGAAATAGTGGATTATTACAAAAAACCATTAAAGCCTGGACAAGTACTCATAATATATGGAAGATGGTCTGATATTAGAAAACTAAAAAACATGCAGGACTTCATTGTAGTCTCTCCAGTACCTGGAGAAAGATCAGGAGAGCAGATTAAAAATTCATATTTTGCTATTGCAGCACTAGGAATAGCCATATTATTAGTACTTTTAGGTTTTAGACTATCATTAGGATTCTTAACAGGAGCATTAATAATGATACTGGCAGGTGTAATACCTATAGATGAAATATATAAGGGAATAGATTGGAAGACAGTTTTTCTTCTAAGTGGTTTAATTCCCTTAGGAATAGCATTCGAACAATCGGGAGCAGCTCAATATACGGCAGACTTTGTAATGAAAATTATAGAATCTTGGGGAACAATACCTATTATGTTTGCAATAGGATTACTAGCTACATTATTTTCTTTATTTATGTCAAATGTAGCAGCCACAGTACTACTGGTACCCTTGGTAATAATAATGGGAGAAAACTTTGGTATAAGCCCGAGAGCACTAGCAATTTTAGTAGCGATATCAGCATCAAATTCATTTATACTACCTACCCATCAGGTTAATGCATTTTTGATGGGACCGGGAGGATACAGCAACAAAGACTATATTAAGTCTGGAAGTATTATGACTGTATTGTTCCTAATAGTAGCTGTATTTGGTGTTTATATAATATATACATAAAACATACAAAATTATAGGAGGAAATTTATGTTATTAAAACATTATTACGTAGAAAAAATAGCCCACAGTTCATATATAGTAGCTGGAAGTGAAACCTGTGCGGTGGTAGATCCAAGTAGAGATGTAGATTTATATATAGAAGAAGCTGAGAAACTAGGGGTTAAAATAACTCATATTTTAGAAACTCATCTTCATGCAGACTTTCTTTCAGGGCACATAGAACTAGCAGAAAAAACCGGAGCAACTATGTATTTTCCAAAAGCTGGAGAAGCAAAATTTGACCATGTTTCTTTAGAAGAAGGAGATAAATTTAAAGTTGAAGACATGGAATTTGAAGTTATCGAAACACCAGGTCATACACCTGAGCACATAACATATATACTAAGGGATTTATCAAGGTCAGAGGATCCTCTTGGAATATTCTGTGGGGATACTTTATTTGTAGGTGATGTAGGAAGACCTGATTTATTTCCAGATAGGAAAGAGGAATTAGCTAAAAAACTATACGATAGTTTGTTCAACAAAATACTAAAGCTACCAGATTTTGTAGAAGTTTATCCTGCTCACGGAGAAGGGTCTCTATGTGGAAAAGCTATGGGAGCAAAATATAGGAGTACAGTAGGATATGAAAGGAAGCATAATCCTGTACTTCAATACAAGGATATTGATGAATTTTCAAAAAATCTAACTGAAGGTATGCCGGAAGTGCCGGACCACTTTGCTAGATGTAGTGCTTTAAATGCAAAAGGACCACTTCCTATATATAAGCTACCTGAGCTTAAAAAAATGAAAGCAGAAGAGTTTTACAAAAAAACTCAAGGGGAAGATGCTTTTGTACTTGACACAAGATCCTATACCGGATTTGGAGGTCAGCATATTCCAAAAGCATGCAATATAGACTTTATAAGTAACTTGCCAACCTTTGCCGGATGGATAATACCACCGGATAAAAAAATACTTCTAGTAGCTGAAGATGACAAAAGAGCAAAAGAATCAGCCTTATGGTTATACAGAGTTGGTATGGATAACGTAGTAGGATATATAGATGGAAGCATGAAGAGTTGGTTAACTAAAGGCTACGAAACAAGTAGCATACCTCAAGTGCATCCTTCAATAGTTGATAAATATAAAGAAGATTCAAACTACATAATAGTAGACGGCAGAGATAAAAAAGCATATGAAGAAAACCATGTAGAAGGATCTGTAAATATTCCTTCACCGGATTTGAGAACTAGATATACTGAATTAGATAAAAACAAAAACATAATTATATACTGTAACTCAGGAGCCAGATCTAGCCTAGGAGCTGGGATACTTAAATCAAAAGGCTTTGAAAATATTTGCAACCTAGGAGGAGGAATAAAATCCTATATTGCATATAAAGATAAGTAAATAATGCAACCTACGGCTGTATGCCGTAGGTGTATTTAGAAGAGGAGGAATTATAATGAATGTATTTAGATTAGAAATGTGGTCACCATATGTGGTAGGTATATTAATAGGACTTTTAAACATTGCCACTTTAATAGTATCAGACAAAGCACTAGGTGCATCCACATCTTTCGCAAAGACAAGCGGTATGATACGTAAAATTTTCAATAAAGAAAAGGTTGAAAACAATGAATATTACCTAAAAGTTGCTCCAACAATTGATTGGGGATGGATGTTGGTAATTGGAATAATTATAGGCGCTTTTATTTCAGCTAAGTTATCAGGGGCATTTGAATTGATAATAGTACCAAATATGTGGCAGGCAGAAATATCATCAAGCTTTTTCTTAAGGTTTATTATAGCTATGTTTGGAGGTATAACCTTAGGTATTGGAGCAAGATGGGCTGGAGGCTGTACAAGCGGTCACGGTATAAGTGGAACAGCTCAATTATCAATATTAAGTTGGGTAGCAGCAATCTGTTTCTTTATCGGAGGAATAGCATCAGCCCTCCTAATATACGGAATATAGTGGAGGTGTAAGATATGTTAGATGAAATTAGACAAACAAAAGGATTACAGTTAGGTTTAGGATTAATATTTGGAATTATCTTTGGGTTTTTACTACAAAAAGGTGGAGTTTCCAATTACGATATAATTTTAGGCCAGCTTAGATTACAAGATTTTACTGTACTTAAAATAATGCTATCTGCAGTTATAGTTACTATGATAGGAATTAGTATACTTAGACCTACGGGATTGGTTAAACTTCATGTAAAAGGAGGTTCAATTAAAAATTCAATCATAGGAGGACTACTATTCGGAATTGGATTTGGAACACTAGGATATTGTCCTGGCACAATAGCAGCAGCTGTAGGAAGCGGAAATGTAGATGGGCTTATAGGCGGAATGATAGGCATAATAATAGGTACAGGAATATTTGCTTCAATGTATTCAAAACTTAAAGAAAAGAAATTATTAACAGAAGATAAATTTAGCAAGGTATCATTATTTGATAAAATGGAAGGAAACACTCTTAAATATACATTACCCTTTGCATTAGTACTTTTTGTATTTATGCTTCTGTTAGAAGTAGCAGGGTTTTAAAATGATTATGATAGATTTTCCTCTTATTTTTCTTCACAACTTATCAAGAATTATAGCCATGATTGCCGTAGCTGTTATCGTATGGGGAACATTTATTACCTTTGGAAAATTAGTCTATCATGAGGTAAAAAGAAAAAAAAGTACGGTACTACATAAAAAAAGAGAAGAACTACGAATAAAATTGGGTTCATATATACTAATAGGTCTGGAGATATTAATTGTTGCAGATATTATAGAAACAATTATTAATCCAACCTTAGAAGAAGTGGCAAGACTTGGAGCAATAGTTCTAATAAGAACTTTTATAAGTTACTTCTTAGAAAAAGAGTTGGAAACTCATGAAGCCGATCTAAAAAAATAGATTTACAGCAAGACTACCTGTGAAAGGGTAGTTTTTTATTTATAAATAAATTTGAAATAATTATTAAATAGTTATATAATTATTTACAATGAATATTATAAAGTAAAAGTCTGAGAATATTGAATTTTTTCTTAATCTAAATTATGGAGGGGAATATGGGAGAAGTAGGAAATGCAATCAAATTACTTACTATACTTCAAAGCAAAGGTCAGGCCAAAAGTGACTACTTGGCAAATAGGCTAGAAGTATCCAGAAGACAAATATACAGATATATAGAACAACTTCAAAAATCCGGCATAGGAATCAAATCAAAAAGAGGAAGATACGGAGGATTCATTTTAGATAAAAATCAATTCGTAAATTTCAACTCTATAAAAAAAGAAGATATAGAACTTATGGAACTAGCCTGTCAAAATTTAAAAGGAGCAAACTTTACTCATGCTGGAGAAGTAGAAAATACAGTAGAAAAACTTAAAGCTATAGTAAGTTTTTCAAATTCAGATAATGACGTTCTAAATGAATATAAAGAATATTATTTCGTAAAAGAAAATCCAACTAACAGTAACAAAGTATATTTAAAAAAAATATTTGAAGATATAAGAGCATCAATAAATACTAGAGAAAAAATAAAAATTTTATACAATTCTAATTCTTCTGAAAAAGGATATAGGAAAATTCATCCATATGGAATTTTTTCTAACTGGGGAGATTTATATATTGTAGCTTACTGTGAGAAAAGAAATAGCTTAAGAAATTTTAAAATTAACAGGATATTAGACTATAAAATTCTTGAAAACGAAACATATAAGGTTGAAAAAAAATTTGATATAAAAACCTATGCCGAGGAAAGTTTTGGTGTATTTAAAGATGATAAGATTCACTTCAAATTAAAAATAATCCACCCCTTTTCGACTATAATCAAGGAAAGAGAACATATAAAAAACGAAAAAATAACTGATATAGATGAAAAGACTATTCTTTATGAAGCAGAAGCTAAAGGTAAAACTGAAATTATTAGTTGGATTATAAGCATGGAAAACTACTGTGAAATTATAGAGCCAGAAGATTTAAGAGAAGAAATAAGAGGAATTCTGAAAAAAATGATTAAAATTTATGAATAAACTTTATATATTTCAATTGACAGCAAACTAAATATAAAAGTATAATAGAACAAGAATAATTATGTGGAGATGTTTAAATGAAAACCAAAAAGATGTTAGCTCCTATTGTAATAACAATTCTATTATTAATTTATATGGGATTTTTTGTTTGGGTGTGGTCTATAATCCCTGTCCCAATTTGGTTTAAGATGATAGGATTGATAATTCCTTTAGGACTTATAGGGGTTAGTATTTTTGTTTTAATAGAAAGAATAAAAGAAATAAGGAGCGGAGAAGAAGATGATCTTAGTAAATACTGATTACTACAACGACAAAGAACTACATATGCTTGGATTGGTAAAAGGAAGTACGATACAGAGTAAAAATGTAGGAAGAGATATAACCCAAGGATTTAAAACTTTAGTAGGTGGAGAGTTAAAATCTTACAACCAAATGATGAATGATGCGAGAGCTTTAGCGACAAAAAGAATGGTAGAAGAAGCAGAGAGTATGGCAGCAGATGCTGTTGTGAATGTAAGATATTCATCTTCAGCAATTATGTCAGGGGCAGCAGAAGTAATTGTTTACGGAACAGCAGTGAAATTTTAGTAAATCATGTATTGAAAAACTAATAATACTAAAAATTTTGACTTTGTTCATATTTTTTAGTATTATTTTTATTATTATGAAATATATTCATAAAGAGCTATTAGGTCAACTACCTAATATTTACAACAAGGAGGTTCGCAAATGGATAATCTCACAGAATTCAATAGAAAAAAATATGATGATACATTTGATTTGATTTATAAAACAACTATGGAACAAAAAGAAAATGGATCTATAACAATAGAATCATTAGAAGCATTGCTCCGAGATCAATATATTTATAGTGATTTAGATTGGCTGGGTAGAGGGGAAATAAAAGATATCGTAAACAAAGCTACAATAGCAGCCCTTGAAACTATTTTATCTAAATGGAAAGAAGAATTAAAAAACAATTCCTAGCAGCAAAGCTAAGGATAAAGAAGCATTTATAATCAAAAAGTTTTGAACTGCTAACTCAAATGTGGTGTCTTTTTGCTGTTCTTTTCTAAATTTATGAATATTACTCATTACTGGTATAAATGTAAGTAGTGCAGCTATGGTAATTAAAGGTAATATATCAAATATTATCAATACAATTATAATTAAGAAAGCTTTAATGTAAAGTAATGAATAAAGCCTTATAGAGCTTTCTTTTCCTATATATCTTGGAAGAGTATATCTTTCGTTAGCCATATCATCTTCTATATCACATATGTTATTGGCAAGCATAAGATTTGCAATACACAGCTGTGCGGGTAAAGAAACTAAGAATATTTTCAATAATTCTGGTAAATCTATACTTAAATCTAAAACCCAGTTATTTAGGTTAAATAGAATTATGTTACTGTCGTATACATGAATATAAGTAGCTAAAAATATTATGAAAAATCCCATAACGAATCCTGAAACCAACTCACCAAAAGGAGTTCTAGAAATAGGTACCGGTCCGAAAGTATATAAAATACCTGCTGCAAAAGACATAACTCCAATAATTAATACTAATAAATTAGTTCTGATTACTAAAATAACACCAAATATAATAGCGATGGATAGTAGTACAGTGATAGTAAGCTGTACTATCTTTTTAGGTATATTATCCCTAACTATAGCATTATGAGATTCATACCCATAACCTTCCTTTTTCTTTGCGCTTTTAAAATCTATATAATTATTTATTGTGGTAGTAGTCATATCGAAAACTTCCAAAGAAACAAGCATTATCAAGAAGTTTAGAAAATTAAATGAATTATAGGCATACAACGCATATAGAGTACCTATAATAAAGGGTGTTATACTTGCTACCTTTGTTTGTATTTCAACTAATTTCAAAAAACTTTTAAAATTCATGAGGGCACCTCCATAAATATTATACCATAGAAAAGGGAATGAAATAAGTAAAAAATTAACAAATAAGAGAAATTTATAATTTTCAAAAAAATAAAAGAAGCTTGAAAATAAATATCAAGCTTCTAAAATTTAATGCTAATAGTTATTTATTACCATTTACTTTTTTTCATATGACCTTCTAATTCAGCCTTAGAAATCTGCTTCATTTCCCAAGCTGCTTGTATAGCTTTTTCAAAAGCATCTACACAACCAGGATCTAAATCAAGTTCTATACCTTCAGTTGCTAATTCTTCGATAGCCATAGATAAGTTAATAATATCCATATGAAGATCGTTAGTTGCATCTGATTTTCTTATTTTATCAGATACTTCCTCACTTAATTCATCAAATTTTTCTCTTGGAGCACCACACTTAGGGCAGTTGTCTCCTAATGATTCTTTTTCTGCAGTATAACCACAAACGCTACATTTAAATAATCTTTCCATATAAACCTCCTTGAATTTTATGTTATAAAGACTCTATATATATTTTACCATTTAAAAAAGAAATTATACAAGTATTTTAATTTTTTTTTAATCTTATTCTAATTGACTTACGGTATAATAAGTGGTAGTATAATAGAACCGACTGGTCAGTCGGAGAAAAACAACATAAAATTATAACCAAAATATCAGGAGGTAGAGTTGTGAAAAAGATTATAACTGCAGCTGTTGTATTGATTATGGCTGTGTCATTAGCCGGATGTGGACAAGAGGCTGTTAAAGAGGAAAAAGAAACATATATAGCTGTTGAAGTGGAAGGTGCACAGAAACAGGATATTTTTGTAGAAAATGTGTTTTCTGGCAATGTATATGCGGATAAAGATGTATATGTAATGCCTAAAATTATGGGAAAAGTAGAAGAAGTAAAAGTATCCATAGGAGATATGGTGGAAGAGGATGACATCCTATTCATACTAAATGAAGATGACATTCAAAACCAGGTAGATCAAGCTAGAGCTTCATACAATACTGCAATTGCAAACTATGAAAGAACTAAAGAACAGATAGAAAACGCAAAGGATGCTTTTGCTAGAACGGAAGAGCTTTACGAAGAAGGAGCTGTATCAAAGGCTGAATACGATCAAGCGAAATTAGCAGCTTCAGAAAAAAGCCTGCAGACGGTTCAAGCTCAAGTTAATCAAGCAAAAGTAGGATACAACCAGGCTTTAGATGCTTTAGATAATGCAGAAGTTAAGGCGCCTATTGGCGGAACTATTACCAGTATCAATATAGAAGAAGGTGAATATGCTACTAATTCCTCTCCATCTGTAGTGATAATGGATATGGAAAATGTTAAAATAGTTGTAAATGTAACTGAAAATATTATTAATAAGATATATTCTGGGAAGGAAGTGACTGTTGAAATTGATGCTGCTGAATTAAAAACCCAGGCTGAAATAGAATCTGTTAGTGATTCTGTAAACCCACAAACTGGACTTTACGAAGTTAAAATAAGACTATCAAATAAAAGTAATATAAAATCAGGGATGTTTGCTTCTGTAATTATCCCAACAGATATAAGAGAAGATGTAATAGCAGTTCCCTCCCAATCAGTTTTGCAAAAAGGTGATAGTACTATAATCTATACAGCTGAAGATGATATTGCAGTTGAAAATATTGTTAAAACTGGATTGGACGTAGGAGATAGATTAGAAATAACTGAAGGTATTTCAATAGGAGATAAGGTTATTATAAAAGGACAGGATTATATAAGTGAAGGAACAAACATAAAGGTAGTGAGGGGAGAATAATATGATTTCAAAATTTTCAGTTAAACGACCTGTTACTATCTTAATGATAATTCTTATAGTTATTTTAATAGGTGTCGTTTCATTAACAGAATTACCAATAGATTTAAGCGGTGGACACCCCCATCGCCCTGGACACCACCAACGCCGACGCCCTGGAAGCGGGAGTAAAAGCCGCCAAAAAGGGCACCGCCCTGATCAACTCCGTGACGGTACAGCCGGCGAGAATGGAGAGGCTTCTGCCTCTGGTGACGCAGTACGACGCCGACATCATCGGCGTGCTGTGGGGACCGGACGGAATGCCCCGTGACGAGAACGAAAGGGCCATGCACGCCGCCGAG
>JAWOEG010000052.1:0-34500 GCA_046482875.1 Eubacteriales bacterium
AAGCATTAAACCAGTACTTCAGGTTGATAGTGAAGAGAAATTGTACAGTTATAAGAAAGTAAGAGAGAATAAAAAATTATTTGTAGAAATTATAAATACTATTAAGAAAAATCAAGTAGAAATAGAAAATCAAACTGTAGGAATAACCCACGCAGATGATATGGAAAAAGTAGAAAAGATAGAAGATTTAATAATGAAAGAATTTGGAGTTAAAAGCTTTATGGTAGCAAGTATGGGATGTGCAGTAGGAGCTCATACAGGACCAGGAGCCATATCGATATTTTTCCTAGGAGAAAAAACCGGAAGGTTTAAATAATAAAGAGGTGTGTTTAAGTGAGAAAGTTTTTAAGAATTGCAGGTAAAATATTGTTTGTTCTGATTTTTGCTTTCTTTGCAGCCTTTTTTATTGGAGAAGGTATATCAAGTGGGGAAATAAAAGAATCTGGTATACCCTTTGAATTATTAATAATAGTAGTAAGTTTTTTGTTTATGCTTTTTGGATTTTTAGTATCTTTTAAAAATGCTAAATTTGGTGGTGTAATCATATTAGCAGGTGGATTGTTTAACGCAGCTTACATGATAATTAGAGGAGGAATTGGAGACATTGATGCGGCGGTTATTTTTGGATTGCCATTTATAATTATTGGTATAATAATAATAAGTACAGAAGAAAAAAATGGACTCAGATTTTAACTTGAGCCCATTTTTATTATTGAAAAAATTATGAGTTAAGTTATTCTATTATATAATTGCTTCCAGATATTTGTTTGCAATCCTTTTTTAGTTTTGAGATATCTTTTGAAAAATCCTCTATGTTCTTATAATCACTACTATATAAACCAACAATTGAAATTGAAAGCAAAGGGAAAATTTCTTTTATACCCGACCGATTTTTTGTTTCGATATATCCTTTTTGGTAATCTGAGGGGTTATAAAACTTATCTATTGAATTATCGAATTCTTCAATTATTTTTTCGCAATATGAAATGGATTCATCCTCATCAATTATAGCAAGAAAATCATCCCCTCCAATATGACCCAGGAATTCTTCTTCTGGTGTATTATTTTTTAATATTTTAGATAATTCTTTAATGAACCTATCACCGTTTTCAAACCCATAAACATCATTATATGCTTTAAAATTGTCTATATCTAAATACAGTATAATTTTATCAAGATTTGATTTAATAGCTATTTCTATATTTTTTTCTATTAATACATTTCCAGGTAAATTAGATAATGGATTTATATGTTTTGCATTGTTAATTTCGATTTCGATGGTTTTTTCAAGAAGATCCTTTACAGTAATGATACCAGAGTATTTACCTTTTTCTGTAACAACAATAAAATCATATACTTTATTAGGAGGTCTGCTTAGTGCTTTTTTTGCTACAATATCAATGTTTTCAAATGAGTCTACTTCTAAGTAGGTTTTGTCCATAAGTGAAGTTATTGGTTTTTTGCTAAATAAATTGTAACCAAATTGACCAGAGAGTTTTTTGAAAAAATCATTTCTAGTAACAACCCCCAATACTTTTTCTTCATCAGTAACGCAAAGACCGTCTAGATACTTGTCTTTTTTTAGTATTTCAAAAACTTGAGATATAGAAATATTCGAGTTTAGAGTTTTTTCGTTTGAAGTAATATTAGATACTCTAAGGTTGGATATCTTTTTTTCACTTAAGTGGTTGTTTTTTCTGTTGGCGTCTTTGATTTCTTCTACAAGACTGTTCCTAAGTTCCAATATACTTGACAAAGGTTTTTGTATATAAAAACCTTGACCGTAGTTTATACCTAACTCTATTAACTTATCTAATTCATTTCTAGTTTCGATTCCTTCAGCTATTAAGTCTGTGTTTGTAAGAGTAGCGTATTCAACCATACTTTTAATAAGAGATTGTTTTATGAAATCCTTATCTATATCTCTTATTAACTGCATATCTAATTTAATATAATTAGGATTTATATCTGAAATCAAATTAAGGCCAGAATATCCTGCCCCGGCATCATCTATAGCTATTTCATAATTTTGCACCCTATAGTTTTCGATAGTATTTTTGAATTCTGACATATTATCAATAGCAGTATTTTCGGTTATTTCGAAAACAATTTTTTCAGGACTTGTTTCATTTTCTATCAAGTACTTTTTGGTAAAACCTTTAATAAATCTGCTGTCGTTAATAATATCTGGACTTACATTTAAAAACAATTTATATTTATCATCTAATTTTTTAGAATTTGTGATAATTGTTTTTCTACATAAATATTCTAGATCCCATAACTTGTCATATTTTTCAGCATATTCAAATAGTTTTAGGGGAGAATATAGAAGAGAATCAGAGGGACCTCTAGTAAGAGCTTCAAAACCTAATATAGAAGCATCCCTCAAAGATATAATTGGTTGGTATAATGTACTTAACTTATTAAACTTTAATATACTAAAAAATTCTTTTTTTATAGCTAAACTGTCTACATCTATTAATACAGACATAATCTTATCACCACCTGTTGTGATTATAACAATTAATAATAAGAATTATGTTATGAATATGTAAAATTTTAAAAACAAATAAAAGCTAGAACAATATCATCCTAGCTTTTATTTGTTTCACTAATAACATTAATTGCAAAATACTTGTTAAATTAAGCTCTACCTGCTGATCCAAACATTATCATTTTTTCTTTGATAGTTTCTTTCATTGCATCTCTAGCTGGAGTTATTATTTTTCTAGGATCATAAGCATCACTTTTTCCAATAAAATCTCTAACAGCTGAGTTAAAAGATAACCTTATGTCAGTATCTATATTTATCTTATTAACACCTAGGGAGACAGCTTTCCTTATACTTTCTTCAGGTACGCCAGAAGAACCGTGAAGAACTATAGGCATATCAAGCTTCTTTTTAATTAATTCAAGTCTATCAAAATCCAGCTTTGGTTCGCCCTTATAAGGACCGTGAGCTGTACCTATTGCTATTGCTAAAGAATCAATTCCTGTTTCATTTACAAGTTTTTCAGCTTCGTCAGGGTCTGTAAAAGTTGCTTCTCGTTCGGTTACTGTTACATCATCTTCCGTACCGCCTATTTTTCCTATTTCAGCTTCTACGGAAACTCCTACTGCATGAGCTATTTCACAAACTTTTTTAGTAGTATCTATATTACCTTGCAGGGGAAGCTTAGAGGCATCAATCATTACAGAAGTAAATCCATGTCTTAAGCATAGCATTATTTGTTTAAAATCTGTCCCATGATCTAAGTGAAGTGCTACTGGAATATCAGTATCTTCAGCTAAAGCCTTTACCATAGCGGATATCATTTTAACTCCAGCATATTTTAATCCACCTTGACTGGCTTGGATTATTACAGGAGAACTAGTTTCTTCTGCTGCAGCGATTATAGCCTGACACTGTTCCATTGTATTTACATTAAAGGCACCTACTGCATATCCTTCTTTGTGGGCCTTAATTAATAATTCTTTACCTGTTACTAACATTATATTACCTCCTAATTTATTTAAAAATGAATCATTTACTTTTATGAAGTAATTATATTATAATACAAATTAAAATACAACGGTATTTAATTAAAAGAAATTTCTTCATTTTATTGACTGAAAAGAAAGTAAATGGTATGATTACTTTACCTATCAATAAGACTTACCTAAAACAATCCTATTTTTTAGAAAATCCAAAAGTAAAATAAAGAAAAAAGGGATATTTCTGTGGATTTTTTTATGTTAAAAACACTCGGAGGTGTAGATTTGAATCTTAAGGAACTTTCAAAAATGAAATTAACAGAATTAAGAGAACTAGCAAAAGAAAAAGATATTAAAAACATAAGCAAGTATAAAAAAGCAGAACTTGTAGATCAAATTGTAAATAAGCTTGAAAATATCAAACTTGAAGATGAAAAAGAAAAACACAAAAAGGATTTACCTGATAGATTATCAGATGAAATAGATAATAGTGATGACATATCTCAAGTATCCGGTATTTTAGAAACTCATACCGATGGATATGGATTTTTAAGGAGACATAACTATCTTTCTTCAGATGATGATGTTTATATATCACCATCCCAAATTAGAAGATTTCATATGAGGACAGGAGATAAAATAAGCGGTATTACAAGACCACCTAAACAGGGGGAAAAGTACAAGGCACTGCTCTATGTTAAGAAAGTAAACGATGAAGATCCTGAAACTGCTAGGAGAAGACCTAGCTTTGATACTCTAACACCTATATTTCCAGAAGAGCGAATAAAAATGGAAAGATCCAGAAGAAAGCTTTCTACAAGAATAATTGATATGATAGCACCAATAGGAAAAGGACAAAGAGGAATGATAGTAGCTCCTCCTAAAGCAGGAAAGACTACATTGTTAAAAAGTATAGCAAATAGTATAGCTAAAAACTCACCGGAGTTGGAAGTTATTATTTTACTTATAGATGAAAGACCAGAAGAAGTTACGGATATGCAGCGATCTGTAAAAGGAGAAGTTGTGTATTCGACCTTTGATGAGTTACCAAAACACCATATAAAAGTTGCAGAAATGGTTCTCGAAAGAGCAAAAAGGTTAGTAGAACACGGTAAAGATGTAGTAATACTAATGGATTCTATTACCAGGTTAGCTAGAGCCTACAATCTTACCATACCTCCAACAGGAAGAACTCTTTCAGGAGGATTAGACCCAGGTGCATTACATAATCCAAAAAGATTCTTTGGAGCGGCTAGAAATATTGAATTCGGTGGCAGTCTTACTATACTAGCTACAGCATTAGTAGAAACTGGAAGTAGAATGGATGATGTAATTTTTGAAGAGTTTAAAGGTACAGGAAATATGGAAGTTCACTTAGATAGAAAACTTTCAGAAAAACGTGTATTCCCAGCAATAGATATAAACAAATCCGGTACAAGAAGAGAAGATTTGCTGTTAGACCAGCACGAATTACAAACTATATGGGCATTAAGAAAAGCTTTAAGCAGTTATCCTATTGACTATGTAACTGAAAAGCTTATAGACGGTTTATCTACTACAAACACTAATATAGAATTCATACAAAATGCGGATAAATTTATGGATATACCTAAAAATAACGGTAAAAAATAAAAAAACATTGAAAAGTTTTTAATACTATGCTATAATTTTTTAGTGCTTAGAAGATAATATTTAAATATGATAGATATCATTGAAGGAAAGAGGTGAAAGGCATGAAAAAAGATATACAACCAGAATACAAAAAAGTTCAGGTTACGTGTGCTTGTGGCAATACATTCGAAACAGGGTCAGTTACAGATAAAGATGAAATGAAAGTGGAGATTTGTTCAGAATGCCATCCTTTCTTTACTGGAAAACAGAAACTTATTGACAAAGGTGGAAGAGTTGACAAGTTTAAGAAAAAATACAATATGGATTAATTTTCATAGTATAAACTTGAATTAAAAAAAGTAAGAATTTCAGCTGTACAGCTGAAATTCTTTTTTTTATAGTCCTAAGGATCTTGTAGGTAGAAACTGTGACCTATCTCTTACCTGCATTAAATGTTTCTTTTCTTCTCTTAAGACAGCCTTCATTTCTTTTTTAGCAATATCTGGATACATTTCTCTCATTTGAGTTACGAAAAGAAGTGTATCTCTCTCCATTTGCTCTGCCATTTTTAAAGCATCGCCGTACTTTTTCTTCTTATCATCTTCGTGTTTCTCTGTCACAGCAGTTTTAACTAAAAGTTCTGCATAATCAGCTTCTTCATCATCAAACTCTGCTTCCATTTTATCTCCGTATTTATTCAAGAGTTTTGTATACATTTCTTTATGTTTTTCTTCTTCCTTAGCCATTCTTTTAAATAAAGCTTTGGATTTGTCGTCAGGGGCATTTTCTGCAAGTTCATCATAATGTTTTGTAGCCTGTTCTTCCATTTTTACAAAGATATTTAGAAAAGATTTTCCATCAAATTTCTTCATTTAGTACCCTCCTTTAATTATATCGAAATTTATCTTACATGATAATTTTACCTTATTTTAGAGGTTTTATTCATTTTTTTATAAATTAAGTAAAATTTAAGTTATTAATTATATAGTATAAATAGAAAGATATGGAGGTAAGATGATGTCTAAAATAAAGAATAAAAAGAAATTAATCATAATATTAATAATAATTATAGCTTTGGGAGCTTTTGCTTATTCGAGATTCATAAAAGCAAAAGATCAGGTAGGTATAGAAACACAAACCAATCAAGTAGAACACACTGTAGAACGAGGAAATATTAAAAAATCTATAACAGGAAGTGGAAGTATTGAATCCTCTGACAGTAGAACAATTCTTTCTGGATTAGAAGGGACAATAGATGAAATATATGTAGAAGAAGGGCAGATAGTAAATGAAGATGAAATTCTAGCTATATATGAATTAGAAAGCGATACTTCAGAAGAATTAAATCTAGAAACTCAGAAATTTAATTTGTTAGAAGCCCAAAGCAATCTTAGGGATTTATATGAAAAAAATCAGGATTTAAATATTTATGCGGATATTTCCGGTACAGTGAGATATTTTGTAGAAGAAGGAGAAGAAGTAAACCAAAACACAAAATTAGCGGAACTAAATGAAACCGGGGTAATATATTTTGAATCCTACTTTACAGAAAATCAAATAGACAATACGAAAGTTGGAGATAAAGCTGAAGTATTTATAAATTCTTCTTTGATTAGTTTAGATGGAGAAATCACTGAGATAGATAAAACCCCAATTCCTACAGGAAGTAATTCTATTGGATATATGGTGAGGGGGAAAATAAATTATGATGGAATTTTAGAAGAAGGTTCAAATGTTAAAGTTACAGTTATAACAAGTTCAGGTTCCTTTGTTTCTCCTTATTCAGGAGAGATAACTAAAAGTTCCAAAGTAGATATTTATCCTACCTACAGTGGAGAAGTTGAAACTTTAAGTTTAAGCAGTGGAGATTCTGTTGAAAAAGGACAGCTTATTATGAACTTGAAAAGCAATGATTTAGATATGGAAATAGCTCAACAGGAACTAAATGTAGACAGAAACAGACTCGAACTTGAAAATCTTACAGAAGAAGATTCTACGATTACTTCTCCTATAAATGGAACTATCTTAACAGTACTTACAGATGAACAGGGATATGTAGAAAGAGGAAAAGAGTTATTTCAAATTGCTGACTTGGAAAATATGGAAGTAATAATAAGTGTAGATGAACTGGATATACTTAACGTATCAAAAGGTCAATCGGTAACAATTCAAAGCCAAGTATTTGGAGTAGAAGAATTTAAAGGCGAAGTTAAATCAATATCTCTTAAAGGCAGTAATCAAAGTGGTGTTACAACCTACGACGTAACAATCACTCTAGAAGATAGAAAACAACTAATGTCTGGAATGAATGTAGATGTTGAAATACTTATTGAAGAAAAAGATAATGCATTGATTATACCAATAGAATCAGTATCGAAAGTTGGTAACAAGTATATAATAAATAAGAAGGATGAAGAAGGTAATCTAACTCCGGTACCAATAGAAGTTGGAATTACAAATGATAAATATATAGAAGTTACTTCCGGGTTAAGGGAAGGAGATAAAATTTACTACAATACTGAAGCAAGTCAAGAGTTTCCTGACGGTATAATGATGCCAGGGATGGGACTAGGTGGAGGACAAGGGAGATCTCCTGATGGAGGTAGTAAAGAATGATAAAACTTGATAAAATCACCAAAACCTACAAAATGGGAGAAATCGATCTTCAGGTATTAAAGGGTATCAACTTAAATATAAATGAGGGAGACTTTGTATCTATTATTGGGCCGTCTGGTTCTGGTAAATCAACTTTAATGAATATTATGGGATGTCTCGACTCCCCTACTACAGGAGAGTACTATCTTGACGGAAGAGAAATATCTAATTATAAGCCCAATGAATTGGCAAAAATTAGAAACGAAAAAATTGGTTTTATATTTCAAAAATTCAATCTTTTACCCAAATTAACAGCTTATGAAAATGTTGAACTTCCCTTAATATATAGAGGAGAAAAAAATCGTACAAGAAAAGAGCGGGTAGAAGAAGCACTAAAAAGTGTAGGCCTTCAAGATAGAATGAATCATAATCCTACAGAATTATCAGGAGGGCAGCAGCAGAGAGTAGCTATAGCCAGAGCCTTAGTAGGAGACCCACCTATACTTTTAGCTGATGAACCTACTGGAAATTTAGACACAAAATCCGGCAATGAAGTATTAAAAATAATACAAAAGTTAAACAATCAAGGGAAAACAATAATAGTTATAACCCACGACTTAGAAGTAGCACAGGTATCAAAAGGAAAAATCACCATAAGAGATGGATTGATAACAGAGGGAGGCCGACAAATATGAATATGAGTATAAAAAACACTCTAAAAATGGCTTTCAAATCAATACTATCTAATAAAATGAGAACATTTTTAACAATGCTGGGAATCATTATAGGAGTTTTTTCCGTTATAGTTATGGTTTCAATAGGACAAGGAGCTACAGCCCAGGTTACTGAAAGTGTACAGGGGATGGGATCTAATCTGTTGACTTTAAATGTTCGTGATGGAAGCGAAAAATTCGACAAGACAAATGTAGAAGATATAGAAAATCTAATAGGAGTCAATGTTGCTTCACCAAATATTACCTTAGGTGGGAATGTAAAATACGGTCTTGAAAGTGATGAAGGCATATCTATATCAGGAGTTGACCAAGATTATAAAGATATTCAGGGACTTACCATAGCTGCAGGAAGATTTCTTAGTCCTATAGATATAGATTATAGAAACAAAGTTGCAGTAGTAGGATACGAAACTTGGGAAAATCTTTTTGCCGGATTTAGTCCTTTAAATGAAGAAATATCAATAAATGGAGAAAAATATAAAGTAGTAGGGGTACTATCAGAAAAAGAAAGCACATTAATGGGAAGCAGTAATAATGTAATAATTATACCTTATACTACGGCAATGAGACAATTCAGAAAAAATACTATTAATAACGTAACAATTCAGGGAGAAAGTCCTGAACTTGTAGATACTGCGGTAGAAAACATTGAAAAATATATGTTGGAAATCTACGAAGATGAAGAATCCTTTAATATATTTAATCAGGAAGAACTTTTATCAACATTAGGTGAAATAACTGGTACGCTGACACTTATGCTGGCAGGGATAGCAGGAATATCTCTCTTAGTAGGAGGTATAGGTATTATGAATATAATGCTTGTAACAGTTACAGAAAGAACCAGAGAAATAGGTATCAGAAAAGCTATAGGAGCAAAAAGATCCAATATTCTAACTCAATTCCTAATAGAATCTTCTGTTATTAGTTCTGTAGGAGGAATAGTAGGAATAATCTTAGGAATCCTAGTTAACAATATATTGAGTTCATCCTTAGGTATCAATACGGTTATAAATCTGGAGGTAGTATTAATAGCCTTTGGATTTTCACTAATAGTAGGAATATTTTTTGGAATATATCCTGCAAACAAGGCATCAAAACTTAAGCCTGTTGATGCTTTAAGATATGAATAAGCTAAACATTTATTCCCTCATAAAAGAAGTTGTTTTTTAAGCAGCTTCTTTTTTTAATATAAATAAAATTTTGATTTAATTTGATATTATATATCAATTATGATAAATTATACATTATAGGAATATTATAAAATATAATTAAAATTTATATAGATAGGAGTTAGAAAAATGAAAATTTCAAAAAATCTAACAGAATTAATAGGAAAAACTCCTCTTATGGAGTTGAGAAAATATAGTAAAGAAAAAAAATTAGAAGGGAATTTAATAGGAAAATTAGAGTACTTTAATCCAGGAGGAAGCATAAAGGACAGAATAGCATTTGCTATGATTGAAGCTGGAGAAAAAGATGGTAAAATTAATAAAGATACAGTTATTATCGAACCAACAAGTGGAAATACTGGTGTTGGACTAGCTTGGGTATCAAGAGTTAAGGGGTTAAAATTAATTCTTATTATGCCTGACTCTATGAGTCTAGAAAGAAGAAATCTTTTAAAAGCCTTAGGAGCAGAACTTGTATTGACTCCTGGAAACAAAGGAATGAAGGGAGCTATTGGAAAGGCGGAAGAATTAGCAAATAAGAACTCAAACACCTTTATACCAAGTCAGTTTGATAACCCATCCAATCCCCAGATACACAGATTAACTACTGCAGAAGAAATCTGGGAAGATACAGATGGTAAAATAGATATATTTGTAGCTGGTATAGGCACAGGAGGTACAGTAACTGGAACAGGAGAAAAACTTAAAGAAAAAAATCCTTATATCAAAATAGTAGGAGTAGAGCCAAAAAATTCTAATGTATTATCTGGAGGAAAAGCTGGTTCTCATAAGATTCAAGGAATAGGAGCTGGCTTCATACCAGATGTATTAAATACAAAAATAATTGATGAAGTATATCAAGTGGAAAATGAAGAAGCTTACACTACTACAAGAGAACTTGCAAAATACGAAGGATTGCTGGTAGGTATATCATCAGGAGCAGCGGTATATGCGGCAGCTCAGATTGCAAAAAGATCTGAAAACAAAAATAAAAATATTGTTGTGATACTTCCAGACACAGGTGAAAGATATTTATCCACTGACCTTTTTGAATAAAAAATCCCCATACCCAAGTAATTTACTTGGGTATGGGGATTTTCTTTTTAGTAATGCCTCTAGATATTCAATTTGCCTGATTTGTCAATGATTTATTAATCACAAAAAATCATTGACACATAGGATTTAATATGATAATCTACAGAAGATAACGATAATCATTATCAATACATATACCTAGGAGGTATACTAATGAAACCTTTAATGTTTTGCGATAGTGGAGACATTTGTACTATAAAAGATATAATGGGGGGTAAAGCTCTTAACCAAAGACTAATAGATTTAGGCTTGAATAAAGGAGCAAAAGTAAAAGTAGTAAGAAACGAAGGTGGAAGGCTTATTCTATCTATAGAGGGAACAAGAATAGCCTTAGGACAGGGCATGGCACACAAGATTATGGTATTAAACGAAGAAACCTTAACAAAGGCTTTATAAGGAGGAAATATGTCTAGAACGCTTAAAGAAGTAAAAGTAGGAGAAAAAGTAAACATTAAAAAAATATCAGGAACTGGGCCAATTAAACGAAGATTAATGGATATGGGAGTAACAAAAGGCCAAGAAGTTTTAGTTAGAAAAGTAGCACCTTTAGGAGATCCAATAGAAGTAAATCTTAGAGGATACGAATTGACTTTTAGAAAAGAAGAAGCAGAAAAAATAATAGTAGAATAATTTTTTTTAACATAGACTGATAACAATTATCAACAAATATTATAAAAGTAGAATATATTTCAAAAAATAAATTTGGAGGTTTATTTAAATATGACTGTGGGGATTAAAGAAAAAACACTTAATATAGCATTAGTAGGAAACCCAAATAGTGGAAAAACTACACTATTTAATGAACTTACGGGAAGCACTCAATATGTAGGAAACTGGCCGGGAGTTACAGTAGAAAAAAAAGAAGGAAAAATAAAAAAGACCAAGAATAAGGTGAATTTAGTAGATTTGCCCGGGATATATTCACTATCATCCTATACTATGGAGGAAATAGTAGCTAGAGATTATGTACTTGATGAAAAACCTGACCTTATAATTAATATAGTAGATGCTACAAATATAGAAAGAAACTTATATCTTACTACTCAGGTTTTAGAACTTGGAGTTCCTGTATTAGTTGCATTAAATATGATGGACGTAATAGAAAAAAATAAAGATAAAATAAATATTGATAAAATAGAAAAAAAACTAAATACAAGAGTAGTTCCTATATCTGCAAATAAAGGAACAGGAGTGGATATTCTTATTAAAACTATTGAAGAAATGGCTCTTGGAGAAAAAGAAATAAAAAATGATAATTTTTATAATAACGACATCAAAAAAGAAATAGATAGAGTAGAAAATCTAGTTGAAAATTTAGCTTATGAAGAAGAAGTAAATAAAAGATGGTTGGCAGTAAAGCTTTTGGAACAAGATACTCATACTAAATCAAAATTTTCTATAGATAATGATGTAGACGCTGAAATAATTGATATAAAAAAAGTGTTAGAAGAAAAATATGACGATGATATGGAAAGTATCATTGCTAATGAAAGATATAATTTTATTAATAGTATAATAAGAAAGACAGTAAAAAGATCTAAAAGAGAAGAATTTACAACTTCAGATAAAATAGATAAGGTTCTTACAAATAGGTTTTTAGCTGTTCCCATTTTTTTAGCAGTTATGTTAATGGTATATTATGTATCCATACAAACATTAGGAGATTTTACTATAGGTTGGGTAGAAGGTGGAGTTGAGTTTTTAGCAGTTATCACATCATCTCTACTTATAAATTTAGGTGCTTCAGAGTTAATCCAATCCCTTGTAGTAGATGGAGTAATTGGTGGAGTAGGATCAGTTCTGGTCTTTGTTCCTCAGATTATGATACTTTTCTTTTTTATATCCCTACTAGAAGATAGTGGATATATGGCCAGAGTAGCATTTGTAATGGATAAATTTTTTAGGAAATTTGGTCTTACGGGAAAATCTTTTATACCAATGCTTGTAGGATCAGGATGTTCAGTACCAGGAATTATGGCAACAAGAACTCTTGAAAACGAAAAAGATAGAAAACTTACAATACTTCTTACACCATTTATATCTTGTGGGGCAAAATTGCCTATTTATGTGATGTTTTCTGCGGCATTTTTCCCAAATAACAGTGGATTAGTAGTTTTCACAGTTTATATGCTGGGGATAGCAGTAGCTATCCTATCAGGAATTTTATTAAAAAACACTTTGTTTAAAGGAGCAGTAGCACCATTTGTGATGGAATTACCGCCATACAGAGTCCCTACATTGAAAGGTTTGTTTATACATATGTGGGACAGAGGCAAGGCATTCTTAAAGAAAGCTGGAACTATAATTTTTGCAGCGGCGGTTATTATATGGTTTCTACAGTCCTTTAGCCCAACCTTTGTGATGACAGAAAATCCTGCAAATAGCATATTAGCATCAATAGGAAGGTTTATAGCCCCTATCTTTAGTCCTCTTGGATTCGGAGATTGGATATCTGCCGTAGCAATATTTACAGGACTTGTAGCTAAAGAAGTGGTAGTGGCAACTCTTGGAGTATTAACAGGGGTAGGAGAAGTAGCAGAAGATTCTCCAGCTTTAGTAGCTACAATACAATCTATGTTTACACCAGCAAAAGCTTGGTCTTTTATGGCCTTTAACCTTTTAGCAGCGCCTTGTATAGCGGCAATAGGAGCAATGAAAAAAGAATTTAATTCCTGGAAGTGGACTTTATTTGCAGTGGCATATCAAACTGGAATTGCATATATAATAGCAATGATAATATATCAAATACTTAAATAGTTAATTGCCCTCCTAAATACATATAATATAAAGATGAGTCCTGCAGTTAGTGCTGCAGGATTTATTATTAGATAATTTTTAAATATTACCATCTGGTATAGATGTAAAATATTTGATATAATAAAATGAATTTTCTTTAATATTTTGATTTAAATGAAAGAGGAGCTTATGGTAAAACTTATTGAAATTTTGGATGTAGTACAAAAATTTGCAGAAGCTAGCAAGGCAGCTTTGAAACTTGATGTTGAAATTATTGATGATGAAAGAAGATTTATAGCAGGAACTGGTAGGGTGAAACATATCTTTGGAAATAAAATTAAATCTGATGGAGTTATTAGTAGATATATATTTGAAAAAGGCGAAAAACAATTAATAGTAAACAATCCTGGTAAAGATGAAATATGCAGAGGCTGCGATAGATATGGTACTTGTCAATATTTAAAAGCCATATATACAACTATTAACTACAATGAAAACGTTTTTGGGGTTATTGGAGTAGCTGCATTAACCCATGAACAAGAAAAACTCATAGTGAACAACGAAAATGCAATGGTTAATTTTTTAGATAAAATTTCAAATTTAATAAGCACAAAGATTCATGAAAGAGAAATGTTAAACCAAATCGAAAGATATACGAAAATGATGGAAACAGTTTATGACAACATTAACCAGGGAGCCGTTATAGTAGATAAAAACTATAAAATTGTAAGAGCTAACAAGTATTTGTTAAATAAATTAAAAATAAATAATAACTTTATCGAAAAAAAATACTTAGATGAAATCTTTCCAAAAATAACTTTAAAAAGTAATCTAGGAAGTATAAAAAAAGCGGAATACGAAGAATATGAATACAAAAAAGAAGATGTTTCACTAAATTTACTTTATGCTTCTACTCCTATTCTCATCAATAATGAGTTGGAACTCATACTATATTATTTTGAAGACTACAAAGCTGCAAAGAGATTTGCCTTTTCTATAACAGGTCAAAAAGATTGTATTACTTTGAAGGATATAGTAGGAAAAGATAATTCCATAATAAATTTTAAAAATAAAGTTAAAAAAGTATCTAAATCAGATTCAACAATTTTGTTGATTGGAGAAACAGGAACAGGCAAAGAATTATTCGCTAGAAGTATTCATAATGAAAGCTATAGGAGAAACAAACCATTTATAGCTATAAATTGTGGAGCTATACCTGATACACTAATAGAAAGTGAACTTTTTGGTTATGAAAAAGGGTCCTTTACTGGTGCAGAAAAAACAGGAAGACACGGTAAATTTTATCTTGCTGATAAAGGAACTGTTTTTCTTGATGAGGTTGAAAATATGCCTTTATATCTTCAACAAAAATTATTGAGAGTTATAGAAAGAAAAGAAGTAGAAAGAATTGGGTCAATTCAACCAATAAAGATAGATGTAAGATTTATAGCTGCTACAAATATTAATTTGAAAGATATGGTAGATAGAGGAGAGTTTAGAGAAGATTTATATCACAGACTAAACGTAATACCTCTTGAAATTCCTCCTTTAAGAGAAAGAGGAGAAGATATACTGGTTATTTCTAATTATTTTATTGAGAGATTTGCAGAAAAACTTGGAAAAAGAATATTTGGGTTAGACGAAGAGGTAAAAAGATTATTTCGTTCTCATTGCTGGAATGGTAATGTAAGAGAACTTCAAAACACAATAGAATATGCCGTAAATATGGAAAATAAAGAATATATTACTAAAGATAATCTTCCTATTGGTTTTAAAGTAAAGGAGAAAGAAGTCACTAATAATATAATAAAGAAACTTGATTTCTTAGAAAAAAATGAGATAAAAAAAGCACTAGATTTATATGGGTTTGATGATGAAGGTATAAAGAAAGCAGCATATAATTTAGGTATAAGTAGATCAACTATATATAGAAGAATCAGTAAATATAATCTAAAAGAAGACTCTGTGTCAAATTGAGATATTATTTCAAAATGACATAAACTCTCAAAATGAATATTCTAAAACTTATAAAAGCAGAATTTATGTCAAAGTGACATCGGTTCTGCTTTTATAATTCAATTTAATAAAACTCCTGAGAAGCAAGCATATGAACTCTTAAAGAGAAATATTTGTACCAGTTTAAATTTGGCACGTAAGTTGCAAACTATATTTGTATAAATTTTGGGAGGTATTATAATGAGTAAAAAAGTAGAATTTTTGTATTTACAGCAAGAAGATTGTGTAAAAGCTGGCGGGTATGATATGGAAGGAACAATGAAAGCAACAGAAAGGTCATTTTTCTTACATGGTAAAGGTGATTATATTCTACCCCATAAACCTGTTATTAGATGGGGAGGACCTGAAACTGAAGAAACTACTGGTAGAATAATGTCTATGCCTAGTTTTTTAGGAGGTTCAGAGTATGAAGAAGAACTTATAGAAAAAGGACTTATTGGAGCAGTTAACACTTCAGGTATCAAATGGATACCAAGCAAACCTCATAATCCTAAAAAATATGGATTGCCTAGAGCAAATGCTATTATTATTATTGTAGATCCTGAAACATTGATGCCTGTATCAGTAATGGATGGAGCATTAGTGTCAGCAATGAGAACAGGAGCTGCAAGTGGTGTAGCAGTGAAATACTTAGCAAATCCTAATTCAAAAGTAATGGGATTAGTAGGAGGATCGGTTCAAGGTATAACTCAAACCCATGCATTTAAATGTGGTGCTCCAAGTCTTAAACTATGTAAAGTATATGATTTAAACAAAGAAACTTCAGAAAAATTTTGTCAAAGAATGAAAAAAGAAATTCCTGATATGGAATTTAAAGTAGTAGATAGTGCTGAGGAAGCTTTTAGAGGTTCAGACGTAATAAGTACTGCTACTATGGCAAAGAAACCTTATGTTGATGGATCTTGGTATAAAAAAGGTGCATTACACTGTGAGATTTCTTTCTGGGATACTCCAGCAGAAGCACTAACATTTGTTGATAAAGTAGTAGTTGATGATTTTGATGCTGTATCTGGGCATGGTGTAGATGTAAGTTATAGAGCTGTTAAGGATGGAGTTATTCCAAGAGATAAAGTAACAGATTTAGGAAAAACAGTTACTGGAGAAATACAAGTTAGAGAATCAGAAGACGATATTATATTTTTCAATCCTATTGGATTAGGAATACATGATTTATCAGAAGCTCATAGAGTTTATACAAATGCTAAAAAAATGGGAATTGGAAAAACATTACCATTGTGGGAAAACCCAATACTAGGATAGGAGGAAAATATGGAAAAATTATTTAACAATATTGCAGAAGCAGTATTAGATGGACAGATAAATGAGGTAAAAGTTTTAACAGAAGAAGCAGTGGAAAAAAAAGCAACAGCAAAAGAAATACTAAATAAAGGATTATTAAAAGGTATGAATGAAGTTGGGATTCTTTTTAAAGAAGGAGAACTATTTGTACCTGAGGTTCTAATATCTGCTAAAGCAATGGATACAGGAATGCAAATAATAAAACCTTTAATAAAGGAAGGGGACATAAAAAAATCTGGTAAATGCTTATTTGCTACTGTAAAAGGTGATTTGCATGATATTGGAAAAAAACTTGTATCCATGATGTTGGAAGGAGCAGGTTATGAAGTTATAAATTTAGGTGTAGATACATCTCCGGAAAAAATAGTTGAAGCTGTTAAAGAACACCAACCAGATATATTAGGAATGTCTGCTATGTTGACAACAACAATGGCGAACATGAATGATACAATAAAAGCATTGGAAGAAAATGGACTTGCTGATAAAGTTAAAATAATGGTTGGAGGTGCTCCAGTTAGTCCTAATTATGCAGAAAGTATAGGGGTAAATTATTCGTCAGATGCACATTCGGCAGTAGAATTAGCAAACAAATTAATGAAATAGGAGGTTATTATGGGTAGAAGAAATAGAAAAAATCAGTTTCCTGGTGGATTAACAGGTGGGTTATATAAGCCTTTAACAGATGAAAAAATTCAAAAGATCCACAAAGCTGCTATGAAAGTTTTTGAAGAAACAGGGATAGAAGTAAATGATGAAAGAGCACTAAAAGCTTTTAATGAAGCAGGAGCAAATGTTGATTTTGATAAAAAAATAGTAAGAGCAAAAGAAGAATGGATTTTAGAAAAAATAAGTACAGCTCCCGAATCAGTAACTCTTTATGGAAGAGATGAGAAACACAATATGGTATTAGATGGTTATGATGTGTATATAGGAACAGGTGGAACAGCGACAAACGCTTTAGATTTAGAAACAGGAGAAAGAAAACCATCAACGTTAGAAGACGTTCAAAAAGCAGCTAGATTAGTTGATGCTTTGGAAAATATACATTACTTTGTAATTTCTTGTTTTCCTAATGAATTAGAAAAAGAAAATATTGATGTGAATAGATTTTACGCAGCACTTAGAAATACTACAAAACACGTAATGGGTGGAGTATATACTAGAGAAGGAATAGAAAACATAACAAAATATGCTGAAGAAATTGCTGGCGGAAGAGATAAATTATTAGAGAAACCATTTTTATCTTTTATTACATGTATTATGAGTCCTCTTGTTATGGATAAGGATTATACTGACCTTATGATTGCAGCTATAGAAAGTGGATTACCTCTTGCAACTCCTACAGCACCAATGGCAGGTTCAAATTCACCGGGAAGCTTAGCAGGTACTTTAGTTCAAATGACAGTTGAAGCACTAAGTGGTGTTTTATTAACACAGATTATTGATCCAGGACATCCAGTATTATTTAGTTGTGTACCTACTACATCAGATTTAAGAACTGGAGCTTTTTGCTTCGGTTCAATAGAAATGGGTATGATGAACTCAGCATGTTCACAGATATCAAGATTTTATAAACTTCCAAATTATACAACAGCAGGAGTTAACGAATCAAAAGTTCCTGATATTCAATCAGGATATGAAAGCATGGCTACAACTTTACTATGTGCACTTTCAGGATGTAACTATATCCATGATGCAGCAGGATTAATAGAATCGGGGCTATCAATATCTTACGAACAATATGTAATAGATAATGATATACTAGGAATGTGTATGAGAGCTGTAAAAGGAATTGATGTAGATGAAAACACATTGGCTGTTGATGTGATAAATGATGTAGGACCAGCAGGTAATTTTTTATCGCACAGTCATACAATACAAAATATGCAGAGTGAATTTTTCTACAATAAAGTATCAGATAGAAAAACAAGGATTACTTGGGAAAAAGAAGGATCTCTTGATGCTACGGAAAGAGCGAGAATAATGGCTAAGGATATATTAGAAAACTATAAACCGAATTTTATTGCTAAAGATGTAGAAGAAAAAATATTAAAGGATACACCAGGAATAGTACAGAATTGGTTGGATTAAAAATTTAATAAAAAGAGGAGGAAATTATGAATTTTGGACCATATGATTTTTTAATGGATATGTCACTGATGTCTATTTTATTATTTGTAGCACAGTATATGAGAAGTAAGGTTAAGATTATACAAAATCTTTATTTACCATCTTCATTGTTAGCAGGTATTATGGGTTTAATTCTAAGTGATCAGGTTCTCGGTATAATGCCTTTTAGCGAGAGCATATCAAGTTATGCATATTTAGGAATAGTAGTTTTATTTGCTAGTCTTTTTATAGGTAGAGAAGATAAGGGCTCATTCAAGAAAGTTATAAATGAAGTAGGAGATACTTTTACACTTAATTTAGCTGCCGAAATAGGACAATTTGGATTTGCAATATTAGTAGGAACCTTAATTTTGACTAATTTATTTCCTGAAGTTAATCAAGCTTTTGCAATACTAATGCCTGCAGGATTTGTTGGAGGACATGGATATGCAGCTGCAATAGGAGGAACACTCCAAGAAGTAGGAGGCTGGGAAGAAGCTATAACAATAGGGCAAACCTTTGCAACAATAGGTATTCTATCTGGAATTTTAGGAGGATTACTTATGATTAATATAGCAACTAAAAAAGGTCATACTCGACTAATAAAATCAATGGAACAGCTACCTAAAAGTATGCAGACGGGATTAGTTCCAAAAGAAGAAAGAACTGTAATGGGACATAATACTGTTAACCCAATGTCTATAGATCCGTTAAGCTGGCATGTTTTGTTGGTTCTTATAGCTACGGCCGGAGGTTATTATTCCCAAGGGTGGTTTAAAGCTCTAATACCTGGAATAACTCTTCCAATGATGTGTTTATCAATGCTATCAGGATTGGTAGTTTATTTCCTATTAAAATTACTAAAAATGGACAAATATGTAGATAGGAAAGTTATTACTAGAATTGGTAGTTCAGTTACAGATTACTTGGTAGCCTTCGGAGTTGCTTCTATTAGAATTTCGATAGTAGTAAAATACGCAATTCCTATAATAATAATGTTAGCTTGTGGATTGTTTTTTGCTGTATTCTATTCTATGGTTATTTGTAAAAAATTATTTCATAACTATTGGTTTGAAAGATCAATATTTATTTATGGATGGAGTACAGGAGTAGTTGCAATGGGAGTTACTTTATTAAGAGTAGTAGATCCCGAATTCAAGAGTGGAACTCTTGAAGATTATGGAATGGCCTATGTTTTTATCTCAATTATAGAAATACTACTGGTTGCTTTTCTTCCTCTTTTTGTTATAGCAGGAAATGGAATAATAGCAGGGGGAGTTTTAATACTAATATTTATAGGCTTAATAGGATTCACAGCATTGAAATATGGTATTCATAGAGATGACGGAACAGAGTTAAGAGAGGGAGAAATCGATAATGCTTTTGTAAAAAAAAGCATAAAATAGTTAAAAAATAATAAAATTGAATTTAAAAACATATAAAACAGGGGGAATTTAGAATACCTCCTGTTTATTTTGTTAATCAATAAATTATTGGAATTAACTTAAATAAAGTGATAATATATTTATTGTTATCCTTCAATTTTTAATTCAGTTATAAATAATGAGTATTACTAACATGAGGAGAAAGCTATATGAATAAATATGAAATATTTTTTAAAAATCAAAATAAAATAATTTATGCAGATAAAGGGGAATTACTTTCGGATATATGTGAAAGAGCAGGATATCCATTAGATTTAGTATGTGGAGGAAAGGGTACCTGTGGTAAATGTAAGGTTGGTATAGAAATAGGCAAAGAAAAATCCGAAGTTCTAGCTTGCATGACAAATGTAAAAGAAAATATGACTGTAATTTTAACTAAAGATGATATAAAAAAAGATGCCCAAATTTTATCTAACGGAATAAAATTTCACGAATACAATGGGAGTATGGAGAAAAAAGATTTATCTATTAACAAAAAAAAGGTAAAGCATTGTGGGAGCTTATTGGATTTGTTAAAGAAAGATAAAAACATAAATATATCCTTGAATGAAATCAAGAAGTTTAGCCAAATAATGGAAAAAAACAAAGAGATATCTTTAGTATATGAAGAAGATAAAATAATAGATATTACACCTAAATCTGAAGACATATACGGGGTAGCAGTAGACATAGGCACTACATCAGTTGTTATGTTTTTATATAATATTTCTAGCCTAAAACTAATGGGAGTATATTCAACTATAAACAAACAAACATCTCTTGGGGCAGATGTAATATCAAGAATACTTTATGCTGGAAATAAAGAAGGGTTAGATAAGTTAAACAAAAAGATAATACAAACTATTAACGAACTTATAGATATAGCCGAGAAAGAACATGAAAAAATATCAGAAAAGATTTATAAAATTGTCCTTTGCGGTAACAGTACAATGCAGCATCTTTTTCTTAATCTAAATCCTGAAAACTTAGGTTCTTCTCCTTTTTTATCTATAGTACAAGATTTAATTAAGGGTAATGCAGGGGATTTAAACTTAAAAGTAAATGAAAATGCTATATTTCAATTTTTACCCCTATTAGGAGGATTTGTAGGGGCGGATACGGTAGCTGTACTGGCTTCATTAGGAGAGAGCGAAAAAAAACGATTAATTATTGACCTAGGAACAAATGGTGAATTAGCTATAGGTAATTCTGATAAATATCTTGTGGCTTCTACAGCTTGTGGTCCGGCATTAGAAGGAGCTGGTATTAGCTGTGGTATGAGAGGAACGGATGGCGCTGTAGAAAGATTTAAAATAGTAGAGGATGAAATAAAAATAGATGTAATAGGAAACAAAATCCCTATAGGAATATGTGGTTCCGGTATTGTAGATATTGTTTCAGAATTGAGAGATTATAACTTTATAGATAAAACCGGTAGACTTTTAGATAAGGAAGAATATATAGCTAAACATGGTAAAATAAGATTAGCAGATAATTTACTTGAGATAGAAGGAAATAAGAGTTTTTTAATAAGTAAAACAAAAGACAAGATGGTATATATAAATCAAAAAGATATAAGACAGATACAACTAGCAAAAAGCGCTATAGTATCAGGGTGTAAAATACTAATTAAAGAATCTGGCTTAAAAGAAGAAGAAATATCAGAGATAATATTATCTGGTGCTTTTGGAAACTATATAAATATTAAAAAAGCTGTAAATATTGGACTTTTACCCAACATAGATGCTTTGCCTATTAGATCTATTGGGAATGGAGCCGGCTTAGGAGTACAAAGATATTTGCTTGATAAAAAGACTAAGGAACTGGTAGAAAAAATAAAAGATAATTCAGAACATATAGAATTATCTATGAATAGCGATTTTCAAAATGAATATATTAATAATATGCAGTTTGAGTAGGTCTAGGACCTACTCTTTTTATACTTGTGAGGAGTTGTATCTGTATACTTTTTAAATACTTTAGTAAAATAACTTTGGTCCTCATAACCTGTATATAATGCTATATCAAGTATGCTCATATCTTTTGTAGTCAATAGTTCTTTACTTTTATCTATTCTGACTTTATTTAGGTAGTCAGAAAAATTCATATTCATTTCTTGCTTAAATAATTTAGACAAATAGGATGGATTTATATGTAAATGATCGGCTAGTTTTTCTAGAGTTATTTTATTCATGTAGTTAGATTTGATGCTTTGCACAGCTTGGCTTATTAAGTATGAATTACCAGAATAAATGTTGCCAAAAACATTATCAACAAAATGATCAGTTATTTTAACAGTCCAGGTGCAAAGTTCGTTGATGCTATCTATTTTATTTAGTGAATTAATAAAATCAAAGTTTAATCCAAAAACTTTTTCTAAAGAAGCACCACCTTCCACAGAAGCCCTAGATATTATAGTGCACAGCTCTAGAATTCTTGCTTTTATAATTTCTATATTACCACTTTCTATTAAAAGAATTTCATTAAGTAGTGAATTAAGAACCTCCTTGGCGCCTTTGTTATCTCCTTCTTTAACTTTTTCAATTAAAAGCTTCTCTTTTTCATAAGGATAGTGCAGATTTTTGTTTTTCTTTTTATACTCCTGTATGTTCTCATTTATTTCAGATTGTTCCTTGTAGAGCTGATTTATTTTTTCATATTCCTTGTTATAATTATAGAGGCTCATAATTAAGCTATTAAGCAATATCGCAAGTTTATTAATTTCTTCAGGAGAAAAAACATCTATATTTCTTAAAAACATAGACACCTTAGAGTATATTTCAGGACTTGCTTCATGAATTGAAAACAGATCCCTTATTGTAGATTCAACTATTTGGCCCATAGCTATAGGTCCGGCTATTATAGAGCCTTTGACGTTCTTATCTTTGATAATAGAAACTACTATATTTATAAATCCCGAAGGGCAAACATAAATATAAGGTTCTCCTAATTTTGAAGCTAAGTCTATGGAAAAAATCTTAGTTTTTCTACAAGAAGGAATACTATTTCCGGTAGAATCTTCAAAAAATTTGCAAATTTTATTTTTTTCTCCTACTTCTAAAACATTATTATTATCTTTATCCATAATGGTAACGGGTATATTTGTGACAACGGAAAAAGCATCTATATTTTTTTTAATAAGATTTAAATTAAGCTCTCCATTATCCAGTAGTAAATTTTTTTCATTCATAATCAAACCCCTATATCAAAATATTACAAAAATTAAGTTAATCGTGAAATAATTATACCATAAATAATCGTTTTTTCCTAAATATTTCAAGAAGTTTGTCATATAATTACAATTATTGAATAATAGATTACTAAGATTTTGCAAAAAAATCATATATAATTTAAAAAAGAAATCATATAGGAGGAAAAAATGGGAAAAAATTTAATTTTTGATGTATTAGACCATAAAGAAATGAAAGAGGTGCCTTGGGTACCCTTTGCAGGAGTTCACGCAGGTAAATTAAAAGGATATACTGCAAAAGAAATTTTAACAGACGAAGATAAATTGGTGGAATCTTTATTAGAAGTAAAAAAACTATATAATCCAGATGGTATGCCTATAGTATTTGACCTTCAAATAGAAGCGGAAATTCTAGGTTGTGATTTACTTTGGGCAGAAGATAATCCACCTTCAGTAAGTTCTCATCCTTACGGATCTGAAAAAATAGTACCTTGCAACTGTAAAATACCAACAAAAGAAGATGGTAGGATACCGGAAATATTAAGCGCTATGGGAAGAGTAAAAAAGGAGATTGGTGACGATACAGCTCTTTACGGCTTAATATGTGGACCTTTAACACTAGCTTCGCATCTTAGGGGAAGTGAATTCTTCATGGATATGATCACAGATCAAGAATATGTAAAAAATCTTGTGGAATTTTGTGCAGAAGTAGCAATGAAGATGTCGGAGTATTATATAGAAGCTGGCATGGATGTTATTGCTGTTGTAGATCCTTTAGTAAGTCAGGTATCACCATCACATTTTGAAGAAATGCTTTCAGATTCTTTCACTGCAGTATTTGATTATATTAGAAATGCCGGAGCTTATTCTTCATTCTTCGTTTGCGGGAACGCAACGGTGCAACTTGATGTAATGTGTAAAACAAATCCAGATTCAATATCTGTAGATGAAAATGTTGATTTAGTAGAAGCTAAAAAAGTTACTGACAAATATAATATTGCAGTTGGAGGAAACATACCTCTTACAACTACAATGCTTCACGGTAATCAGCAGGACAATATGAAATACGTAGTAGATTTAATTGATTCAATAGAAGACAAAAAAAATCTAATAATTGCACCGGGATGCGATATGCCTTACGATGTACCTGTTGAAAATACTATAGCAGTAACACAAGCCGTTAAGCAAACTGATGATGTAAGAAAAATGGTTGAGAACTATACTTCTTCAGCAGAAGATGTAGATGTTGAACTGCCGGATTACGATAATTTGGAAAAACCGTTAATAGAGGTATTTACACTTGATGCAGAAACTTGTGCAGCATGTACATATATGCTTAAAGCAGCACAAGAAGCAGAAAAAGAATACGGCGAAGGCGTAGAAGTAGTAGAATACAAATATACTGTACTAGAAGATATAGCTAGAACTAAGAAAATGGGAGTGCAAAAACTACCATCAATATATATAAACGGTGAACTTAAATGGTCATCTATAATTCCAAGTAGAGATGAACTATTTAAAGAAGTAAAAAAAGTAATGTAAGTATCATATTCTGTCACTGGGAGAAGAGCAGCTGTCATACTGAGGTACGAAGTATCTTAGCTGCTTAAGATTCCTCTCAGGCTCGGAATGATAAAAAAGGTGTCACTGGGAGAAGAGCAGCTGTCATATAGAGGAAGGAAGTATTTTTGCTGCTAAAAAGATTCCTCATATACATTCGGAATGACAATATGAAACTATGGTTCAACTATTGCTTAACTATCGTTATTATAAAGAAGGTGAATTATGATAAAAGTAATACTTATTACAGGATTTCTTGGAGCAGGAAAAACTACTTTAGTTAATAATCTTCTGAAAATTAAAAAGAAAAAAGTAGGAGTACTAGTAAATGAATTCGGGAAAACTGGGATTGACGGAAAATTAATTAAAGGAACTGAAGAAAATATAACAGAATTAAACAACGGATCTATTTTTTGTTCCTGCATAAAAGAAGACTTTATAAAAGCATTAGCAGAAATCAAAGACTATGAAATTGAATATCTTTTCATTGAAGCCTCAGGACTTTCTGATCCTTCTAATATAAAAAAAATACTCCATACTGTAGAAAAAGTTTACAATTATAGATATAATTTTTCAGGTTCAATATGTATGGTAGATGCGCTGTATTTTTTGCAGCAGTACGACCTACTACCTAGTTTAAAAAGACAAATAGAGCACAGTCATACTATTATAATAAATAAAGTGGATTTACAAAATCAAGATGAAATAGATAAAATTGAAAAATTAATAAAAGAAATAAATCCTGAAAGTTATATTATAAAAACGGAATTTGCTCATATAGACCAAAATATATTTAATGCTATCAAAGATAACCAAAGACCTTCTGAAGAAAGCACAAATACCCAAGAATCTAGACCTAAAACTTTAGTTTTAAAATCAAATGAAGTATTAGATGAAAATTCACTCTATAATTTTTTAGAAGAAATGGGAGAAGTTACTTACAGGATAAAAGGTTTTGCTAATACTAATAATGGCTCTAAAGAAATTAGTGTTGTAGGGAAAAATGTAAATATTGTAAAATGGTCAAAAGTTGAAAAAACAGAAATAGTATTTATTTCTTCTGTTGGTATAAAAATAATTAGCCAAATATCAAAAAAATGGAAAAATTATTTTGAAGATAAAAAATATATATTATAAGATTATAATTTGTAAATATAATCCTATTATTGTAAAATAATAAATATTAAAACTTAAATATTGTAGATTACAGAAAGGAATATTTAATGAAAGCGGAAGTAGTATTAAATAGAGATTTAAAATTTGATAGAGAAAAAATAGCAAAACATATAAGAGTCGGAAAAGACTCCTTTATGTATGAAAGATTAGACCACTTGTGTAAAGAAGCTGAAAACATAGGAGCTCCCAAAGGTATATATAATATATCCTACGTAGACGAGAAGGGTTGTGACTACGTTAAAGTAGGAGAAGTAGTATTTGAAAGTGAACTATTTAGAGAAAATATAGGAGAAATTAATAGGTTTTTCCCATATATAGCTACTTCAGGAAAAGAATTAACCAAATGGGCTGAAAGTTTTGATGAAATAATTGATCAATTTTTAGCAGATTCCATAGCTCAAAGTGCATGTAAAATAGCTCAAGATGCTATATTCAAAGAGATTGATGAAAAATATGGAGTAAAAAAAACAAGCACTATGAATCCTGGATCTTTACCTCAATGGCCTGTAGACCAGCAGAAAAATTTATTTGCATTATTTGCCGGAGGAGAAAAAAAAATAGAAGTTGAACTTTTGCCTTCATCTTTAATGAAACCTGTAAAAACAGTGTCAGGAATTAGATATGAGAGTGAAAATGACTTTAATAATTGTAAACTATGCCCTAGACAAAAGTGCCCAAATAGATCTGCAAAATTTGAAAGGATATAGTAAATCAAATGACTAAAATTAATATAAATCCTGGCATATGTGGATTAGAAAGCATTATATTTGTAGAAGCAGATGAAAATGCAGATGTAAATATAAAAATAGATTCACAGTGTCCCCATATAAAAAATATGGAAGAAGAGTTAAAAGAAATAAACGGATATAATGAATGCTTTACGAAATTTGATGCTTCACAGGTATACAAAGCTGCAGTAAAGCATTGCAAGCATGTGGCTTGTCCTGTGCCTAGCGGAATTATAAAGGGTATTGAGGTTGCTTGTGGATTGGCATTACCAAAAGAAGTAGTAATTAAAATAGAAAAATAAAAAAAAAGGAGGAATTAGAAAAATCTAATTCCTCTTTTTAATATATAGGGAAAAAATTTAAACTAACTATAGAGAATTATTCTTCCATTTTTTAGCTATTTTCATAAATGCTTCAATATTCTCCATAGGAGTTTCCATAGGTAAATCACAACCTGTACTTAGTATAAAATTATCTACATCAGACATTTTACTTATTAAATTCTTAGTTTCGGATTCTACTTTTTCAGGAGTTCCTGTAAGCATTACATTTACTGGATCTACATTACCGATTAAAGCTATATTACCAGGCACCTGTTTTTTTAATTCCTCAAAATCCATAGGAGCATCTAAACTTAATCCAGTGGTTCCTGTTTCACACATTCCATCTACTAGATGTTTGGTATTACCACATATATGTAAAATTAAATTTTTGCTATTAGCCTTATCAAGAAGTTCTTTGAAAGGATTGAGAGAAAATTCAGCATAACTAGGTGGAGACAGCAGCATTGCTGTTGGTTCTAAAACTACTATGCCGTCAGCTCCAGCATCTATAAGAGCATTACTGTAATCACTTATTACCTTAATAGAAAAATCCAACTGTTTCTTAACAAAATCAGGATCCATAACTGTTGCCATACATACTTTTTCAACACCCATAAGCTCTCCTACTAAAGTAAGAGGACCTATAACGTAAGCAAGATTATTAACAGAAGATGGTAAATTCTTAGACATTTTGTTTATCACATCTACAAAAACTTTCATTCTTTTACTTATGCCATTGTAATTTCTAACAACACTTTCGAAATCTTCTAATGAAGATACTTTATGTTCTTTAACAGCAGGATTATCATTTTCAGGGAAGTTGATTCCCATTCCTAGAGTATCAGCTTCTACAGTAAGTTCCATAAAAGGAAGCATAATATCAGGTTCAAATTTTTCGTAAAGCTTGGATAGGGAATCAAATTGAATATCAGAATTCAAAAGATTTTCTTTTAAAGTGGTACTGGTTAATTTAGTTCCAGGGGCACCTAATAGCGGCGCATTTAACTTTTTACCTATAAAATCCATATAATCACCTCATAATTTTTTATTAAGTATATACTAACAGTTA
This sequence comes from Eubacteriales bacterium, assembly GCA_046482875.1. Taxonomy (GTDB): domain Bacteria; phylum Bacillota; class Clostridia; order Tissierellales; family Dethiosulfatibacteraceae; genus UBA8670. The sequence goes on from JAWOEG010000052.1 coordinate 28,309, forward strand.
TAGTAATAAAAGTATTGTTTATTGGCATATGTTTTTTATACTATTATAGTTAAATTATTCTATTAACTATAATAGAAATAAAAAAAAATATAAAATTTTGTAAAAAATTGTTGTGTTTTGTAAAGAAATTACAATTATTTATTTCATTCTATGAATATTATGAAAAAAATTATAATAACTAAAGTTTTACAAGAATATGTTATTAGTATTTATTACAGAGTTTAAAAATCACCTTTCTGGTATTGACGTAAAATATTTGATATAATATAAGAAATGACACTTAAAGGAGTGATTTAATTGAGTACCACTGATTTTTACACTGAAGAAGAAGTCGTAAAATTAGCACAAAACTTAGTTAGAATTCCAAGTCATAAAGATGTGCCCGACAGAGAAAGAGAAATTGGAAAATACATATATAATTACTGTAGAGATAATGGGTTAGAGGTAGCTATGCAGGATGTAGAAGGCGAAAGAAAAAATGTGCTTATATATTTAAGGGGAGAAGGTAATGGTAAAACTCTTCTCTTAAACGGACATACAGATACAATCCCACCTTACAATATGAGCATTGATCCCTTTAAAGGAGAAATAAAAGAGGGATGCCTTTGGGGTAGAGGAAGCGTAGAGATGAAAGGTGGTCTTGCAAGTATGATAACAGCTCTCTTAGCCCTAAAAAGAAAAGGAGAAAAATTACCGGGAGATATAATTGTATCAGCGGTAGTAGGAGAAGAAGAAAAGAGCGATGGTACGGAAACCTTAGTTCAATCTGGAATAAAGGCTGATGGAGCAATAGTTGGGAAACCTTCGGATTATAACTATGCAGTTGGACATAGGGGGCTTGAATGGTTAAAAATTACGTTCTATGGAAAGGCTGTCCACGGCGGAGTGACGGATGAAGGAAGAAATGCTATATTGATGGCAGCTGATTTTATTACTGAAGTAGAAAAAAACCTTTATCCCAAAATAAGGAAGAGATTTAATAAATATATGGGAGAATCCGACATTAATATTGGAAGAATAGAAGGGGGACATAGGCCATCTACAGTAGCTGATAGGTGTACACTTATGATAGACAGAAGATATATAAAAGGCGAAAGTATTTCTACCATAGTATCGGAAATTAGAGAAATCATAGATAAGCTAAAAGAGAAAAAACCTGGATTTGATGCTAAAGTAGAAAGAATGCAAGAAAACATTATGAATAAATACTATCATTTTTATCACTATACGAGTCCTGATGCTGATATAGTTGGAAAAACCATAAAAGTTCTTAAGAAAAATTTAGAGAAAGAGCCTCAAATGACCATAAAGGGTGGATGGACTGATGCAGCTACACTATCCTACTATGGAAGGATTCCTACAGTAATAACTGGGCCGGGAAACTTCAGTTTTTCTCATACAAAGGATGAAAGAGTACCTATAAAAGATTTATATAATTATGTTAAGATATATGCAGATATAGCAGAAGAATTTTGCGGAGAAAAAATTCAGGTTTAACAACCTGAATTTTATTTTATAAATTTTGAAAGATTGAAGTATTGTTCTATTTCTATAAGGTAATTAGTTTCATTATTGCTTGTAAACATAACTTCTAAATTTAAATTACTTTTTTTAAAGAGTAAAAATTTTATAAAGTCAAAGGAATACTTATCTATAAATTGTAGGTCTTTAGCAATTATTACAGTTTTATCCTCTTTAGATATGTATCTAACCAATTCTAATAAAGAATAGTACAACCTATTCCTTTCAGTTTCAGTAGAAGTAAAAGAAAAGTTTTTTACGATAAATTCTGATGCTCTTGTGTTTATCCTATAAACATCATTCCATATTCCAGCTCTAGCTTTATCCAAGTAATCTTTTGGATAAAAATCTATTATCTTGTCGATTAGAGAAGCCATAAAACAATAATTTAAATTTTCTATAGGAATACAGTTTATGATTAATATATTTCCGTATTTATGGTTGTTTTCTATTAAGTAATCTAAATCATTTTGTTTTAACCTTGTTATATCATCTGAAGTTTTTGTACACTTGTATGTAGTTTGGTAGGTTTTGTTTTTGATTATTTTCAATAATTTTTCAGTAGATTTTTTAGGAGATATATTAAGTTCATGTCTTAATACATAAACACATTTATTATAAATTTTAAGAGCATTTGCTCTATCACCTTTTTCTAAGTATATTTTAATTAGTTCAACGTAAATGCTTTCATCTAGAGCATTTAATTTGAGCATTTCTTGAAGAATGCTTATGGATTTGTCGTGATTTTTTTCTTTTTTGTAAATAATTAAAAGATTTTGCAAAACTTGTATGTACTTTTTTTGATATTTTTCTCTTTCAAAGAAAAGCCAGTCGTTAAATGCAAAGCTATCTTTCAAATAAAATCCTTCTAAGAATTCACCTTTGTAAAGAGATTTTAGTTTTATTAAATTGTTTAAGTTTAAATCTTGAGATTTTATATTTTTGTTGTAACTATCAATATCAATATTTAAATCGTAATTTTCGTTAAGAAAAAGGTTGTTTTTATTCCACTCTAAAATGGGTTCTTCTTCTTTATTTGAACTTTTGAAAATTTTATTCATAGACCATAGATTATATCTTAGATTATATTTAGCAGCATCTTCACTACTTCCTTCCCAAAAGGTGTATGCTATTTTTTCTCTACTAGAGTAATTGTTAGAGCTTACATAGTATAGTATACCAGCAGATTTATAACTTAATTTATCAGTTATATCCTTTCCGTTGTATGTGATTTTAGGATTTCCAAGCATATTTATTTGAATCTTATTATCCTTCAATAACTTCACCTCTAATTTTGAAATTCTCATTGATGTATATAATGTTACCTTGTTTAACAGTGGCATAAATTTCTATATTTTCAATTTTATCCTTTTCTACAGTAAGTGGATTATCTTTTAAAATTACAAAATCAGCATATTTGTTTTTTTCAAGACTGCCTTTTATATCTTCTTCAAAATTAGCATAAGCAGAATTAATTGTATAGATTTTTAAAGCTTCCATAGGTGTGAGACTATATTCGGATTTTGGATGGTTTACTGCTGAGTAAATACCTTCTAAAGGATTAATTTCGGTAATATCACTGTCGGAGCTTCCACTCAATACTATCCCAGAATCAACTAGTTTTCTGAAGTTATTTGTTTTTATAGCAACTTCCCTTCCTAGTCTATCTTCATACATTCCACCAGGGTTACCCCATTTTTTTTCAAAAACAGGTTGTACAACTATTATTAAACCTAATTCGGCTGCTCTTTTTATTTGATTATCTGATGCTAGCTCAAAATGTTCTATCCTGTGTCTAATATCTTTTAGGTAGCAAGAATTTTGAGCTTCCTCATAAGCGATAAGAGCTTGCTCTATAGCTATGTCTCCTATGGCATGAAGAGAAATTTGCATATGATTTTTATGCGCTTCCTTTACAAAATAGTTTAGTTCTGATTGTTTAAAATAAAGAGAACCTTGATTAAATTCTTCAGTATCTTTATATCCTGTTGATATAGCTGCAGTTCTAGAACTAAAAGCACCATCTAAAAATATATCTCCTCCCATACAGTTTAAATTGTATTTCTTAATTTTATTCAAATCAAAAGTTTGATAGAAAAGTTTTATATCAATTGGGAAAATATCCATATTTTTCATAATAAAATTAGCATCTTTTTCGTGGAAAGTAAATCCACCTTCCATAGTATTTATAGAAGTTACACCTTTCTTTAAGGCTTGGTTAATGGCTTTTTTAACACCCTTCATCCTCATTTCATCTGTTAGATAATTGAGCATTTTGTTTCTAATAAAAGCACTAGCTTTTCCCGTGAAATAGCCCAGGGGTAAATTTCTTTCATCTCTTGCTATACCGTCTAGGTTGTAGGGTAGGTTAGTCATAGTTAGAGCTAAAGTATTTACGGAACTTGTATGGAATTCAAAGCTATTTATCCATACAGGATGGATAGGAGCAGCTTTGTCTAATTCTTTTCTAGTTGGGAATCTTTTTTCTTTAATATTTGTAACGTCAAGGTGATAACCTCTAATAAGTTCGCCCTTTGGGATTTTCTTAGATGCTTTTGATATTAGACCAAGTATCATATCTATAGAATTAGCATTTCTAAGGTCGACACCTTCGTAGTTTAATCCTGTTTGTACAAGGTGAACATGGCTGTCGTAAAATCCAGGAGTAATTGTTTTTCCACCTAGATCTAAAATCTCTGTAATATTTTTATATTTATTTTTGTATGAATCATTATTTCCTAAGTCAAAGACTTTACCATCTTTTACACTCATCCAGTTGTAAATAGTATCTTTATTATCCATTGATAAAATTTCAGCATTTATTATAAGCATTTCTATATTTTCCAAAATAACACCTCCTTTTTTATTCTATATTTTTTTCGAAATATATACAAATAAACTTAGCGAGCACTAGCCCGCTAAGTTATTTTTATATTACAAGCAACCTTTCTAAATAGTTGTATATGATTTTGCTTGTTTTTAGTACATCATCCATATTTACATACTCATTAGAAGAATGATATTTTTTACCACCAGGACCAAATACGAATGTAGGTATTTTTAATCTAGAACCTATATAGTTGAAATCTCCAATACTGGAAAAATATGATATATTTATTTTTTCACCCGTTATTTCTTCTACTGATCGTATAAAATCTTGAGTATATTTATTTTTTTCGTCGACTAGATAAGGTAAAAACCCGTCGCTATTTGGTGTAGGTGCATCTCTAAAAATTACTTCGTAGTCGGATTTTATTCCTGCATTTTTTACTGCTTTATCCACTTCGTTTTTTAAAGTTTCTTTATTTTCTCCTAATACTATATGTCTAAAGACTGTGAATTCAGCCTGGTCAGCAACTGAACAAGCAGCTCCACCGCCTTTCATTTCAATAATACAGATGTCACCTTTTCCAAGATGTGAATCTTCTTTAAGGGTTAGTTTTTTCAACTCAGCGACTACTCTACTGGCATCAACTATAGCGCTTACTCCCTTATCAGGATTAGCTGCATGAGCTGATAAACCTTTAAATTGAACCTTGTAGGAATAGCCGCCTCTTGCACCTAGACATAAACAGGGAAAATCTTCTCCTGTAAATCCGGAGCTAGGTTCCGGTACTATGGCCACATCTGCATCATTTATAAGTTCATCATGGATTAAGAAATTTGTACCTAATCCATAAGGTCCTTCTTCATCAGATACGAAGGAATAAACTATACTTCCGTTAAACTTCTTGTATCTTTCATTAAAAGCCTGAAGGGCAAGCATCATTGCCCCTACTCCAGACTTCATATCTAAAGCTCCTAAACCGTAGAGCTTTTCATCCTTTAGCACAGGTACTGTTGGTTCAGTATCCCAACCCTCGCATATCTGAACAGTATCTAAATGTCCATTTAGCAATACCTTTGGACCAGTATGCCCACCATCAATATTTCCTATGACATTGATACCTTCAAATTTTGTAACTTTTTTATCTTGATATTTATGATATTCAACAGGGATGTCGTTTTTTTCTAGCCAGTTGTATACATAAGTCATAACTGACTGTTCTTTAAAATATGGGCTGTAAATACTTACTAAATCTTTTACTAGTGAGGTAATGTCTTTTTTATTTATTATATTGTCATTTTTTTTATTCATAATATTTCCTTAATTAACCATTTCCGGTCTATCTTCATCGTGATAAGTTTTTACAGAGTCTCTTTCTCCTTCTTTCCAGATGAATTTGTTTGTAAATCCGTAAAGTACTGTAATCAACGGAGCTAGATAAGATAAGAATACGAATGGTAAATATTCTAAAGTTGCTACACCTAGTACTCCTGTAAAGTAAACTCCGCAAAGTCCCCAAGGTACTAATGGAGATGTAACAGTTGCCGTATCTTCGCAAACTCTAGAACATACTTGAGGAAGTATTTTTTTCTCTTTATAAGCCGGTACAAGCATTCTTCCAGGTATAATTATTGCCATATATTGACTTGCTGAGAATATATTTACAAGAATAGCTGCTATTGCATGAGTAAAAACTAAACCGCCGGTTTTTTTAACGGCACCTTTCATTTTATCTAATAGTACTTATGTATTTCTGTCGTGTCGTAAAGCTCAACCTCTGTATCAGAGCTCTGAATCAACAGACCTATCTCGGTACACCCCAGGATGACACCTTGAGCGTCGCG
>JAWOEG010000009.1:0-25483 GCA_046482875.1 Eubacteriales bacterium
GAAATAAGTTTTTTGTTCTGGTTATCATGTGCTTTAAATATTGTATGGATAGTTAGTTTTTCTTATACTCTTATTGGCTTATCTACAATTTTTATTTTTGCTTTTTTAATTGTAATGGTTCTAATCGTAAAACGGATTGCAAAAATTCAGAGGAGAGGTAGATGGTTGCTACCAATTACTTTTGGTTTATACTCAGGATGGCTTTTTATAGCTACTGTTGTAAATATAGCTGCTTGGCTTGTTAAAATCCAATGGGGAAGATTTGGAATCTCTGCTGAAATATGGAGTTCAATAACTCTTGTTTTAGCAGTTGGTTTGACTCTTATGGTCTTACAAAAAACTAAAAATGCAATATTTCCGATTCCAATTGCCTGGGCATATTTTGGAATCTATAATTTTTTATTATCACCAGATGGCTATAAAGGAGAATATCCTTTACTACAGATCGTTGCTTTAATTGGAATAGTTATATTGATTGTTTTATCTGGAATGCGATTCTATAAAAACCAGTATAATATTATGGTAAGTACCTCAGTTAGAAAAAAGTAGCACAAGAAAGATAAGTAATCCGGATCAAGGGCATTAAATCTTTGTCTATATTTTTAAAAAAGATACAAATTATATGTAATTAGAATATATAAGGGCCTGTTTATTTAACGATAAAAAAATATCTAGGAGGTGATGTTGTGAGAATTTTAATTGCCGAAGATGAGAAAGATCTTTTGGAATTATTGCAGGATAATCTTTCAAGAGAAGGACATGAAGTTTTTATAGCGGAGAATGGTAAAATAGCATGGGAAATCTTTCGGCATGAAAGAATTGAATTATGTATTCTTGATGTATTGATGCCTGAAATAGATGGGTTAAAATTGGTACAGAAAATACGAGAAAAAAGCGAAACACCTGTAATCTTTTTAACGGCAAGAGGCGATGAAACAGACAGGGTTTTGGGCCTTTCTTTAGGTGGGGACGATTACCTAGTTAAGCCTTTTAGTATGGCGGAACTTAAAGCAAGAGTAAAAGTTCAGCTTAGGCATATGAAAAAGAGAGGTGTGGAAGTTGATGATTTACAGCCTATAGGGAATATACTTTCCTGTGGTGAAATTAATCTGAATTTAGATGAAGCTGTTTGTTATAAGAATGATCAAGTCATAAACCTTTCAGCTAAGGAATTTTTACTACTTAAACTATTTATGGAGAATAAGGGCCGTGTTTTAACAAAAAAGCAAATCTACAATGCAGTATGGGAGGAAGAATATCTTTTCGATGGAAATACTGTTATGGTTCATTTAAGTCGTCTACGTAGTAAAATAGAAAACGATCCTAAAAACCCAAGTTACTTAGTTACTATAAGAGGAATTGGATATAAACTCTCTACTTCTCCGCCAGTAAAGACAGGTGAAATTAATGAGAAAAAATAAAAGCAAGGCACAAATTAGTATTTCTAATCAATTAATAAAAAGTTACCTTATGATGTATCCACTTTTTATTTTGTCCTACTTCGCAGTACTTCTAGTTGGAACTTTGATAAGCAGTGGGTGGTTGCAAGGTTCAAATATTGAGCTCCAATATACAGCTGAAGAACTTATTCGTACAGATATTGAAGAAATTGACATATCAGGAGTAGTGAGCTCTGATGGTGGTGCGGCAGTGGTTTTTGAAAATGGTATAGTTAAAGAACTTGGTGGTCATAGTTTGTTTAAAAAAACAACCCTGACTAAATCTGAATGGACTGATTTTTTAACCAGTGTTAAAAGTCCCGATGGTGAATATGTTTATAGCGTTACTTACAACGATGAAGAGAACTTTTGGCTGGTCGTAGGCTTCCCTGTTTCTATACGCGTACGACTTTCAATTGCTACTAATAGTCAGTCTTCGGAATACACGAAAGCATTGATTTTATATATGGGGATGATCCTTGCTCTGATATTCCTGGTGTTTTTAGGAGCGTGGCTGTATGCAAAGTATTCAGCAAAAACTTTTATTTCTCCCTTAAGAAAGCTATGCAGTATGGTGAAGAGAATTACTCATGGTGAATATGAAATTGAAGAGAGTGAGGATTTAAACGGAGAATTTCTATGGTTGAAAAATGATATTAATAAATTATCAGCTGAACTTAAGCGAGAAAAAATTCTACGTGAAAAAGCAGAAAATGATAAAAAACAAAATTTGATGGACATATCCCACGATCTAAGAAATCCAATTGCAGCTATTATGGGTTATGCGGAAATACTTAGTACATCCAATAAACTGGATAATGAAAAATATACTCAATATGCGGATGTCATTCTTAGAAATAGCATTCGTGCAAACGACTTAATGAATGATTTATTCACATACACAAAACTTGATCATACAGGTTTTAAACCAACCCTTAGAAAGCTTGATATATGTGAGTTTATGAGAGAAGAGGCTTCGAAGTTTTTATCTGAATTTGAGATGGCAGGTATATATACAGAGTTTGATATTGAAGAATCAGAAATAATGATACCAATTGATGAAAAACTAATGCATAGAGCTTTTGCCAATTTGTTTACAAACTGTATACAGCATAATAAGGTAGGAACGAAATTTACCCTTAGTCTTACCGAGGAAAAAGATACAGTAAAAATTGTTCTAGCAGATGATGGTAGTGGTATAGAGGAATCAATCGCTAAAACCATATTTGAACCATTTGTTCGTTCTGATAAATCTAGAAATTCAAAGACAGGTGGCAGCGGACTTGGACTGGCCATTACTTCAAAGATTATTAAGGCACATAATGGTAGCATAGAACTTGAAACTGAACAAGGTAAAGGCTCACGATTTATTGTAAGGTTGAAAAAATATATATAGATGAATTCAAAAAAGGCACTTCCAATTTGGAAGTGCCTTTTTTTACATTTAAGGTAAATGTAAGGTTCTGTTAAGCTCAATGTTAGAATAAGGCTGTATATTAATAAATAGATAAACAAACATCTAAAAAACAGGAGGATACAAAATGAATCAATTTATTATATTTACAATTTTAATACTTGCTGTTGCAGCTGTATTAATGACTGGTATTATTCTAGGTATTTCAATGCTGATTAAAAAAAGAAAGGGAAAAGCACTTACTAAAACAATAACAAGATTAAAAGGAACGGGAGTTGTTTTATGCTGCTTAATGGTTGCTATGTTATTATTTTCAATATTTAGTCAAATCACAACAAAAACACCACCGATTTTGGATGAGCAAGGTGAAGTTTTAGAAGGTAGTATCTCGGAAATTACAAAAATCCAGGTGAATGGAAGAAAAGAATGGATTAATATACGGGGAGAGAATAAAGAAAAACCTATTTTACTATTTTTAGCCGGTGGTCCTGGAGGTTCACAGATGGCAGCAGTGAGACATGATTTAGCAGAGCTAGAAAAACATTTTGTTGTAGTAAATTGGGATCAGCCAGGTTCAGGAAAATCTTACTATGCAGCTGGAAAAAACAGCTTAGTTGTTGGTGATTATATAGAAGATGGATTAGAACTTACAGAGTATTTATGTGAGAGATTCGGGAAAGATAAAATATATGTAGTAGGAGAGTCTTGGGGAAGTGCACTAGGCATATTTTTAGCATCAGAGAGGCCACATAGGTATCATGCTGTGATAGGAACTGGACAAATGGTAGATTTTCTAGAAACAGAGTTAATGGATTACGATAAGGCTTTGGAGATTGCACGGGAAAAGGGCGATGATGATAAAATTAAAAAGCTTAAAGCAAACGGGAGACCTCCCTATTTCGGTAAAGACGTTACATGGAATAGTGCTGAATACATAAATTATCTTTCTTCATGTATGAGTAAGAATCCTAAAATTAAAAACAATGGTTACAATACATTTCGTGATATTTTTTCACCGGAATATGGAATTATTGATAAGATTAATTTTTTTAGGGGTATTATAACTACATTTAATCACGTATATCCTCAGCTCTACGACATTGATTTACGAGAAGATTACCAGAAGCTTGAGGTTCCTGTTTACTTTTTTCTTGGAAGACATGATATCAATGCACCAACTTCTTTAGTAGAGGAATATTTTGATATTTTAGATGCACCGGATAAGAAAATTCTTTGGTTTGAATATTCGGGTCATAATCCTTGGATAAATGAGAGTGATAAATTCGTAGAGGAACTGCTTATGGTAAAAGATAGCAGAAATCAATAAAAGTGTTTCAATAAGGTTACAGCTTTTAATATTATTTGCTGTAACCTTATTTTTACTATAAAATATAGATATTTAGTATAGGAGAAAATTTAAAAGAAGTAAACATGAAAAACATAAGACATATTGATTTTGAGAATATTAAATTTTATAATATTCTTAAAGATAAAAATAAAAATAGTTCCATAAAACCAAAAGAAGCTGTTGAATATGTTCTTAAATAATAATTGAAATTCAAATATAAAAAACATTTTAAATGAGGAGTTGATTTGTTTGGAAAAGAAACTTAAAGTTGCTGTAGTACAAGATTCACCCATTATATTTAATTTGGAGAAAACAATGGGAAAAACTATTGAATTAATTAAAAAAGCTGCTCTAACAGGTGCTAAACTAATTGTTTTTCCAGAAAGTTTTATACCTTGTTATCCCAGAGGCCTTACTTTTGGTATGGTTGTTGGTAGTAGAACAAAAGAGGGAAGAGAAGATTATCAAAGATATTATGATAATTCAGTAGCTGTTCCTGGTCCTGAAGTGGATCAATTAGCGGAATTATCTAAGGAACTAGATATTTATTTATCTATCGGTGTTACTGAAAAAAATGGGAAAGGTATTGATGGTACCTTGCACTGTTCTAATTTATTTTTTGGACCGGAAGGATATTTAGGCAGGCATAGAAAACTAAAACCAACATCTGCCGAAAGGGTTATATGGGGAGAGGATGATGGTTCTACTATAACTGTTGTTGATACTCCTTATGGAAAGATGGGTTCTTTGATATGTTGGGAAAATTATATGCCTTTAGCCAGAATGGCTTTATACATGAAAGGTGTTAACTTATACATAGTTCCAACAGCTGATCAGCGAGAAATTTATCAATCAACTCTTAAGCACATTGCTTTTGAGGGACGATGTTTTGTTATTATGAGTAATCAATACGTTGAAAAATCTCAATATCCTAAGGATCTTAATTATTACGATGATTTAAAAGAACAACCTGAAGTTATGTGTAGAGGTGGAAGTTGTGTGATTAATCCTTATGGTGAGTATTTGGTTGAACCATTGTATGATGAGCCAGGAATTATTACTGCAGAACTAGACTTAAATGACATTGTTCAATCTAAATACGACTGGGATCCAGTAGGACACTACAATAGACCAGAAATATTCGACTTTAAGGTGAATGAAAGGTAGGAGTATTGATAATGCACTTGAAATTTATAGATACGAACCAATAATTTATCAGGAAATTATAAATACTGACTTTGATAAAGCTGTATTTATAAAAGTAGATGAAACTCAGATGTATTAAAGATTATTTATGGAAAAATAATTTAGTAAATGATAAAATGTAAAAAATAGGTTAATTTTTATAAATAACAAAAATAAATAGCACTTAAGTCGATAAAGAATTGAGGTCAAAGATAAATTTATTATATATATGATTATATTTTTTTGATTATGCTTGTTTTATAGGAGGAAATATTATGTATGAAGAATCCAGCAAAGAAAAACGTCGAGGTAAAAAGAAAAAAAGCTATAAAAAAAGGCTTTTTATTTTTGTAATACTAGTTAGTATGTTTTTACTTAGAGATAAATTTTATACTATATACTTAGGTTTATTTTTAATGGTAGCTATGTGGACGTTATTTGGATTAACGAACCCTCGTGCAGCATTGCCTTGGTTACCTGAGGAGAAAAGAACTAGGGGCAGATTATTTATAAGAGGGCTACTTTCCGCTGTTTTTTTAATATTTTTAATAATTTCAACCAGTATACCTTCAACGCCAGTAGACTATATAAAGGCTAAAGGAATAGTAACTCCTAGCATAGAGGAAAAAAGTCTTAGTACAGAAGATGGTATTGTAATAACTTTACCGGGAATGGCTTTGATAGAAGAAAAAGAACTAGTAATTTCAGAAACAAATGTTGCCCCAGAGATTTCTAAGGATATTAATAATGTTTTAAGTTCTTATGAAATCACTTTAGAAGATATAAAAAGCTTTGATGGTCATTTGACAGTAGATATCCCCTACGAAAAATCAAATCTTTTATCAGAAGATCCAAAGGAATCATTAGAAGCTTTGTACTTTGATGAAGAGAATAGTGCTTGGGAGCCGATAATGACGGAAGTTTTTGATACCCATGTAAGGCTATACATGGACCATTTAACTAAAATATCCCTTGTAGAGAGCAATCGAAAGAAGGCAAGACCTGTCCTTATAGGAGATCCCAATCAAGAAATTTTAGATAAAGCTAGGAGTTTGCCTGAACTTAATGAAAAAACTGCTGCAGAAAAATTAGAAATTATAGGGTGGAGTCAAGCTTTAAATACTTATGGTATTGCAGGGAGCGGGACTACTCTTATGGAAGAGGTGCTAGAGTTTACCAAACTTAACAAAACTAACAACATTATGAAAAATCTTGGTGTTATTACAACATTAGTACAAGTTACAGCAGATTTAAATGCAGGTGATTATGAGAGTGCTTCAATGTCTTCTACTAAAGGATTTATGAGCTATGCTATAGCCCAATGGGGAAGTAAAGCTTTAAATGTTGCTGGGGTAGGAATGTTTATGATTGATTATTCACTAAACAGACTAGGGGAAGAAGCAGTAGCCCTAAGAGAAGGAATGTTATCGGATATATACAGCCAATACTATCAACAACAAAGCAGGACGTATACAGATTGGTATAATATTATTTGGAGAATTGCTACTACTTCTCAATCTGAAGACGAAATGAAAAACCTTATAGAACAAGAAATTAATGAATATGTTACTTTAATATGGCGTGATGAAGGAGCTGTAGCAGAACTTCAAGCTGAAATACAAGGTCATGGTTGGACTTTTGAAGCGGGATTCAAAGAAGAACAGAAAAGAGAATTAGAAAATGAATTTAGGTTACAGCTTATTCATCAACTTCAACCAGTATTTAGAACAGTTGAAAAAAATTTAAGGATGAGAGTTATAAAAGATAAAGTTTGGGCAGAACAGACAGCTCTAAATTATCTAGATAGTTATGTTATAATTCGTGCTAAAATGACTGGAGGTACTCCGGGAGCTACTATAAAGAGTGAGTTGCTAAACGACGGTAATGTAGTTGCTATAGGAGAAATGTATACACTGGATAATCCATATACAGGGAATACGGTTGCTAAGTTTGAACTAAAGGTTATTGACTTTATATCATCTGGGACACCTGCTGATATTCGAATAACTATGATTAATCCTGATGGCAGTAAAATCTCTAAGACTGAACAAATAACTTTCAATTATACGAATGATGGTTTTGTTCAAATTGCTTTTGATGCACCAAAACTTCCAGATGAAGAATATATAGAAGAAGATCAAGGAATTGCAGATGATCAGCAAGATAGTGATATAGAAAGTTCAGAAGGAGCTGGAGGGGATAATACTACAACCCCTACTGATGATCAAATTTCAAAACCAGCTACAGAAAAGGAACAGGCGCTAGAAATTCTTAATGCCTGGGATAATGTTCGCTTGCATTCTTATTATCAGTTAAGAGAACATAATGAAGCGGCATATCTTGAATTTCAAGAACTATATGATAAACTTTACCAGGTAGCTAGTAAGTACATTGATACTTCTGAATATACGGGTATATGGAAAGAAGATTACTACTTTGATAAGGATGAGGAATTTTGGATGCCAACAAAGGGAAATGGGCTTGAATACGATATTTATATGTATTATGTAGAACTTACAAAAGACTGGGATGAAGATGCTTTTGAAGGTTTAGAGTAATAAAAAAGGAATGGATGTGTAGCAATGTTTAAGAAATTACCGAAAAAATTTAGTGTAAAATGGCTTTTAGTATATTTATTATCCCTTGTCATAGCAGGTATAATAATATTATCTGCAGTTACTTTAGCTGGAATTTTAATAGGCCAAAAAGTATTTGAATTTAACATGTTGATTTTATATTTTTTCGTTGCTGTAGCCAATTTAATAGTATGCTTGTTTGGTTTTTTCAATGGAAGATATATATTTTTGCTTTTAGGCTTAGCGGTTTTAATAGGAACATTTACTAGTTCTCTTTTGGTTGCTGAAGATTATAGCGGTTGGGAATATTTTTCTGGTATAATGTCATTAGCATTATATTTTGGATTTGGACTCATTGTTGGTATGATTGTGGAGGGAGTAGTTCATTTTAAAGATAAGAATAAGGTGGATGTTGATAAGGAAAGAAAGCCTTCTAAGAACACATCGATACTACTAACATTGTATATTATACTACTTGTCATTCCTTTAGTAATGAGCTTGATTAAACTTGGATAGTATAAATTAATAATATTTAAAGGAGGATATTAAATGGGATTTTTAGGAAATTTATTCGACAAAATGCTGGATTCTATGGATAATGACCCTACTCTAAAATGGAATGTATTACTAAAAAATCAAGGAGTTGTAGATATCAAGGGGAAGTGGTCATCCAAAGAAATTTTTTTGAATGGCAAACCAATTGAAAAAGAGAAAATAGCCAATGCAATAGAAATTGATATACATAAGGTAAACATCAGTTGGGGAGGTACAGAGAGAGAAGACCAGATGTTAGCATTTGCAATTTTATTTAAGTTTATGTCTAAAGAGGATGCATCAGAGTATATTGATGAACTTTGTGAAGATTTAGTATCTAAACTACCTAAAGAAGATTTTGATATAGAATTTGGACTTCTGCATTGGTACAATAACGTTTCGGGAGCTTTCCAAAGAGGTAAATTATCTGATCAATTTAGTGCTGCAGATTCAACGGGTGACGACTAAAATGATATATAAAGTGATGACAATAAAGATACGACAATAACACACTTAATGCTAAACGATAACAATTATAACGTAACATTAACATATGACGATGGACATACTAACACTACCTAAAAAAATGAATGAATGGAGGAATAATATGAAAATAGCTTGTGCAACAGATGATGGAATTAATTTTATTTCAAGACATTTTGGTGATGCTAATTATTATTATATATTTGAATTAATAGATGGGGATTTTGTTTATGTTGATAAGATAACAAATAATTCTGAAGAAGAAAAACAACATGCTGATCCAGTGAAGGCGAAAAGCATTGTGAAATTATTGAAAGAACAGAATGTAGATGTTGGTTTGGCAAAAGTATTTGGACCCAATATCCTTCGAATAAAAAACATAATTACACCAGTTATAGTATCAGTAGATGATATACAAAGTGGTTTAATGCAATTAAAAAAATCATACTCTCAAGTTAAGGAAGCAGCTGTTTCAAAGGAATACTTAAAAATCAAGTAAAAACCACGTAAAAGAATTAATGAATTACTTATATAAAAGAAATTATATTAGGATTGGGATCCAGTAGGGCACTACAATAGACCGGAAATATTAGATTTAAGAATTAATGAAAAGAAGGATAAAAATAATGATTAATAAAGAGAGTACTGTAAGAGGTGTTAAGTCTGTAACACCTTTAATGTTGGGGGTTATACCTTTTGGATTGATTAGTGGAATTACAGCTGCTAATGTTGGTTTGTCAATAGGCATGACTATTTTTATGAGTATAGGAATATTTGCTGGAGCTTCTCAACTTGCAGCTCTTCAGCTTATTAGTATAAATGCCCATATGTTAGTAATAATATATACTGCATTGATTATAAATGTGAGGATGATGTTATATAGCTTGTCTATTGCTCCTTATATTCGAAAGGAAAATAATGGATGGAAGGCTTTGTTGGCTTACAGCATGACTGATCAAAGTTATGCTATGTCTTCTGTACATTTTATGAATAATCCAGATGAAGATAAGAAGAGCTTCTTTTTTGGAGCTTCAATTAGTATTTGGTTAATATGGCAGATAAGTACAGTTGTTGGATATTTAATGGGTTCAATTATTCCACCGGAATTGGGATTAGACTTTGGTATCCCTCTAACTTTTATTGCAATACTTTTAAAAGGTGTAGCCGGTTGGCCAGGTTTTATAACAATAATTACTAGTGGAGTAGTAGCCGTATTTGCTTCTCAACTACCTATGAATATAGGTTTAGTCTTAGCAGCAATAATTGGTATAATAGCAGGAGCAGTTAGTGAGAGGATATTATCAAAGAATAACGGGGTATCTGAAAATGAATAACATTCAACTTATTTTAACCATAATAATTATTGGTATAGGAACCTTTTTATTTAGGTTTTCTTTTATATATTTATATGGAAGATTTGAAATTCCTAATTGGATTAGAAGAGCTATGCGATATGTACCGCCAGCAGTTTTATCTGCTCTAATTTTCCCGGCGATTGTAATAAAAGATGAAGTTATATGGGGGTCACCACAAAATCCTAGGCTCATAGCAGGTGTTATAGCTATAATAATAGCTTGGAAAACTAAGAACCTTTTGCTTACTATTGCAGCAGGTATGGGGATATTTTGGTTGATGCTTTTTATTTAATTAAGTACAATAAATCACTTATAATAAATGAAAATTCAAAGAAAAAATAAACCCAGCAATAGATTTGAAAATAAAAAAATAGATTAGAATTTAAACAAATAGGATTAATAAAAATACCATATAATTATTAATTTATACTAAAATACAAGGAGGAAGAATAGTGAAAAATGTTGTAATAAATGCTATTGGAGATGCTTGCCCACTACCTGTAGTGAAAACGATTAAAGCTTTAAAAGAAGTTGAAAAAGGAAGTGTTATTGAAGTTCATGTGGACAATGAAACTGCTGTACAGAACGTAATGAAATCACTTTCCAGTAAAAATATAAAACCTGTAAGTGAAAAGATAAAAGAAAAAGAATTTATTATTCGTGGAGAAGTATTAAACTCTGAAAAAGTTGCATTAGAACCAAAAGATAAGGTATGTATACCTGACGCACTAGGAGATACTGTAGTTGCTATTGAAAGCGAAACCATGGGTAATGGAGATAATACCTTAGGTGAAGTACTGATGAAGAGTTTTATATATACCCTCACTCAATTAGAAGAATTGCCTAAAGCTATTATATTCTATAATGCTGGAGCGAAACTGACTCTAAATAATTCAGCTGTTTTACAAGACATTAAAAATCTTGAAGCTCAAGGCGTGGAAGTTATAACCTGTGGAACTTGTTTGGATTATTTTGAAGTAAAAGAAGAGTTAGGTGTGGGCTCAGTTTCTAATATGTACACAATAGTTGAAAAGCTTAATAGTGCGGCAAAAGTAATTAAGCCATGATCTATTTAGATAATGCAGCAACAACACTGCATAAACCAAGACAGGTAATTGAAGCTGTAGTTGAAGCGATGAGTACATTAGGTAATTCTTCTAGAGGCTTGAGTAGTTGTTCTCTAAAAGCATCACGTACTTTATACGAAACGAGGGTTAAAATATCAGAGTTGTTTGGATGTCCAAGGGCAGATAACGTTATTTTCTCACAAAACTCAACGGAAGCTTTAAATACTGCAATCAATGGAACTGTTTTTTCAAAAGACCATGTTATAACTACAGATTTAGAGCACAACTCAGTTCTTAGACCACTTTATCGTTTAAAGAAGGAAAAAGATGTAGAGCTTAGCTTTGTACCTGCAGATTCAAAAGGAAATTTATCACTGGAATCTTTTGAAAAACTAATCAAACATAATACGAAAGCAATTATTTGTAATCATGCTTCTAATCTTACAGGGAACATAGTAGATTTATCTAAGATTAGTACTATTGCACGTCGACACGGATTAATTTTCATAGTAGATGTATCACAAACAGCAGGATGTATTCCGCTAAATATGGAGGAAATTGGCGCGGATATAATTTGTTTTACCGGCCATAAAGGCCTTATGGGACCACAAGGTACTGGAGGGATGTGTATTAGAGAAGGTATTGACATTAAGCCTTTAAAAGTTGGAGGAACAGGACTTAAGTCTTATAGTACAGATCAACCGAAAGAATATCCAACTCGATTAGAAGCTGGAACATTAAATAGTCATGGTATAGCTGGTCTTTCTGCTGCTATCGACTTCATTCAATCCACAGGAATTAATATCATTTCACAAAAAGAGACTAATCTAATGAATAGTTTTTATGAAGGGGTAAAAGACATAAAAGGAATAGAAATCTACGGAGATTTTTCTTTACCACAAAGAGTGTCTATAGTTGCTCTAAATATTCATGATTACGATTCGGCTCTTGTTTCTGATACATTATCTGAAAAATATAAAATTGCTACTCGTCCTGGAGCTCATTGTGCGCCGAGGATGCACCAAGCATTAGGTACTGAAAATCGTGGTGCCGTAAGATTTAGTTTTTCTTGGTTTAACAGTGATGAAGATGTTAAGAGGACGGTACAAGCAGTAAAGGAAATAGCTTTATGATAGAAAAAAGTTTAAAACTAATTATTACCTTTCAAACCACTACTGCAGCCATAGCTATGGAAAAGATTTGCTTATCTAATAAATTACCAGGCAGGTTGATTCCTTTACCAAGAGAAATTGACTCCAGTTGTGGTATGGCTTGGTGTGCTCCACCGGAAAATAGAAAAGAACTTGAACAAATTGCAAAAGAAAAAGAAATTAAAATCTCAGGAGTTTATCAGTTATATTTTTAAATGGTATAGAGTAAATACACAGTTAAAATTTAATTTTAGGTAAGCTCAGTTTATATCTATTAGAGAAAAATCTTATTATAACAACTATAATTACGGTAATAACCATAGCCATACTTCGGTGGATATAGGTTCTTAAAATGAAAAAAATCAATGCACCAATCATAGATGCAAGAGCATATATGTGTCTGACAAAGACTGAAGGAACTCTCATAGTAAACACATCTCGCATAATCCCTCCACCTACGCCGGTAATAGTCCCGACAAATAATACAAGAAAAATATTATTACCATATCCGTTGCTTATAGCAACAGAAGCACCACTAACTGTAAATACGCCTAAGCCTACAGCGTCGGATAAATTGATTAATATCTCTAAGAATTTTATAGGTTTGGTAACTAGAGGAGAATTGATTTTTCTCAAACGCAAACCGAATAAAAAGATTGTAACTGTAACTAAAACTGCTATTAAATATATAGGGTCTCTAAATACTGATGGTGGAGTTATACCTAAAGTAATATCTCTAATTGCTCCACCAGCTGTAGCAGTTACAATTGCAATTATTGCAACACCTAATATATCCATTTCTTTTCTTATGCCTGCAAGAGCACCGGAAACAGCAAAGGCAATGGTTCCTAATATTTCTAAAATAAACATTGTTGTATTAATTCCCATACATTCTCCTTAAAAAGTATAATCTATTATATTACTATCTCAGCAAAGAGCATAAAGTATCTCATGAAACTTTTTTGATTGCCTTATTATTTCTTAATATGAATATTCCCATAAAAGATAATACTATTGATAGCAAGGGATTTATAAGGTTTAAAAAAGCATATCTACTATACTCAATAACAGGGACACCTAGGGTAGAAGCCATAAAGGCACCTGCTGTTGTCCAAGGAATTAGAGCTCCAGTTAGCGTGCCACCTTCTTCTAAAAGACGACTAAGCATTTCAGGTTTTAGATCCTTTTCTTTAAATGCCTCCTTATAAAGGGTTCCGTTTAGAATAATTCCAAGATATATTTCACCCATAGATGCATTTCCTAGTATTGTAGTTCCAATTACTAAAGCAACTAAACTTCCAATATTTTTAACCTTTGAAAGTATGCCTTTAATTAAAATTCTTAAATAGCCTACGAGTTCTAATACTCCTCCAAGACATAAAGCAATAAAAGAAAGAGAAAAAGTCCACATCATATTTTGAATTCCACCTCTTATCAATAGATTATCAACAAGAGCTATACCTGTTTGGTTAGTGTACCCATAATTTACTGCAGTTAATGCTTCACTTATGCTTGTACCTTGAAATATTATGGCTACAATAACTCCTGATAGGGTACCAATAATCATAGCAGGAACTGCAGGAAACCTAATCAAATTAAGTGTAAAAAGAACAATCATTGGTAGTATTACAATTGGATTCAAATTGAAACTACCGGAAATAGTTCCCTGTATAAGTTCTATGTCTCCTGTATTACCTGTACCATTTGCATATTTAAATCCTATGAATGTATATATAATAAGAGCCAATATATAGGAAGGGATTGTAGTATAACTCATAGCTTTAATATGGTTATATAAATTCGCTTCTGCAGATACTGCAGCTAAATTAGTTGTGTCGGATATTGGAGACATTTTATCTCCAAAGAAGGCTCCAGATACTACCATACCGGCTACTATAGGTGCTGGTATACCTAACCCTATACCCATACCCATAAGAGCTATTCCAACAGTTCCAGCTGTACCCCAAGAAGTACCAGTTGAAAGTGAAGTTAAACTGCATAAGATCAATCCAATGGGCAGAAATAACCCTGGTGTTAGAATATTTAGTCCGTAATATATTAATGCAGGAACAGTTCCAGCTGTTATCCAGGAACCAATGATTGTTCCTATTAGTATAAATATCAACAATGCAGTCATAGCTCTACTTATACTTTTTTCCATTCCTTTAATTAGTTCATCAAAGGTATATCCATATTTCAGTGAGACTAGACAAGTAACACATAGTCCTAAAATCAGTAATACATGGATGTCCACTTTGAATAGAAAAATTCCTGATATTAATATTCCAACAATGCTTAAAAATACAAGCAGGGATACTATGAAGGATGGATCTTTTTTCATATTAGTATTCATAATTTTTTCCTCCCATAATAATTTTTAATCAAGTGAGTTCATTATATTTTTTTGATATATAATTTGCCATCATTTCTATTGGATCAAAACCTAGCATTTCTATATTATCTTCTGAAAAATTTGATGTTGCATTGACATCTATTATAAAAAATTCATTTTCTTTAGTCTCAATTATGTCTAAACTTCCCATTTCAATATTTAAACACTGAAGTGCTTGTTTTGAAGATTTGATAATTTTTTCTGGACAATCTTTATAATCTTTATATTTAGACCCGGAATGATAGCCGGATAAATTACCCTTACCCATATATCTTTTTAGGATAGTGATTATTTTATTATCTATAATTTCAACTCGGGTAGTAAATTCTTTGTCAGGATGAATATATTTTTGAGTGATAAATGGAACCTCAGGAATTTTTTCGATGGCTGATTCTAATTCTATTTTGTTATTGATAATAAAAGTATATTTTGACCTTCCACCACAATCCGGTTTTAAGATAAATGGATACTTTTCATCATAATCATTTAAATTGATATTTTTTTCGAAAAATCCATATACTTCTGGTACAGATAATCCTTTATTTTTTAAAGCATAATATGATGATAATTTACTTATATCATATCTATAAGACTTATATGGGTTTATCATTGGTATATTTGAATCATCTATTATCCGAAGAAGGGATTCAGCTATTTTATATGACTTTTTATAACCTCTAAAAGGTGAACTAGGGAAAATTCTATTAACTATTAGTTTGTGTTTTAAAATAGAATCCAAATCTATAAAGTCTTTTTCTAGATTGATTAATTCTGTTTTAATTCTTGCTTTATTTAAATGCTTAGCCAACTGGTCATTTGACCATTCAATTGATTCATATAATATTCCTATTGACATCTTTTTACTCCTATTCATTATATTTTTTTATTTATTTTAGCTTTATAGAGTTTTAGAGGTTATTTATAGTCCACATAGTATTTGTTAATTTGGCAGTGAAGCCTTTAAATAAGGATTCGTCACTGACCTCTCTGAATTGATCATTTCTTCAGGTGTTCCAGTAAATAATATTTCCCCACCTGCATAACCCCCTCCAGGACCTAATTCTATAATATAGTCTGAATTTTTTATAATATCAAGGTTGTGTTCAATTATGAATAGGGTATTTCCGCTGTCAACTAGTTCGTTAAAAAGAATTATTAGTTTTTTTACATCTTTGATATGGAGACCATCTGTGGGTTCATCTATAATAAATATACTTCCCTTTTTAGTTAGGTTGCTGGCAAGTTTTACTCTTTGCATTTCTCCTCCAGATAAAGTTGACATAGATTGGTTTAAACGTAGGTAACCAAGTCCAGTTCTTTGTAGAGATATTAGTTTATCAATAAATTTTTCTTTTTCAAAAAAAACCACTGCTTCATCTACAGTCATATCCATAATTTCTGAAATATTTTTTTTCTTATATAAATATTTAAGAACTTTTTTAGAATATCTTTTCCCACCACATGTGTCGCAGACGGTTTCTATTGAATCCATAAATCCCATGTCTGAAACTATTATGCCTTTTCCATTACATGCTGGGCAACCTCCTTTAGAATTAAAACTGAAAAGTTTTTTGCTAACTTTATTTTCAGAGGCAAATATTTCCCTTATCTTATCTAATATATTTAAATAGGTGGCAGGTGTAGATCTGGAGTTGCTTCCGATACTTTTTTGATGTATTGGTATAATATTTGTGTTATGTTCTTTTTCAAAAACCTCCATAAGAGTACTTTTACCTGAACCTGCAACTCCGGCTATAGTAGTAAGTACATTTTTGGGGAAGTTTACTGTAATATTTTTAAGGTTATGAAGATTTGCATTTTCGATTATTATCCAATCTTTTGGAATTCTCTTATTTTTTTTAATACTAGTTTTCTTTCTTAAGAGTCTTCCAGTAAGATTCTCTGATTTGTAAAGATCTTTGTAAGTACCTTCAAACATTATTTTTCCGCCTTTTGAGCCTCCGGAAGGGCCAAGGTCTACTATATGGTCTGCAATTTTTATTATTTCCTTATTGTGTTCAACTATAAGAACAGTATTTCCTTTATTCCTTAGCATTTTCAATGAATCCGTAAGTAAATTAATATCCTGGGGGTGAAGTCCAGCACTTGGTTCGTCAAGGACATAAACCATATCTGCAAGAGCAGAATTTATGTATTTTGCTATTCTCATTCTTTGAGCTTCTCCTCCGGATAATGTGCCTATTCCTCGGTCAAGACTAATATATCCAAGACCTATGTTTTTCATAGCCTTTAACCTTTTTAACAGTTCATCTTTAAGGTCTCCAACTAAAGGGTGTTCTATATTAGAAATAAAATCCAGCGAATCTGGTATTGACATAGAGGAGGAATCGGAAATATTTTTTCCACTTATCTTACAGGATCTTATTTTTTCATTGTACCTTGTACCTTTGCATTCAGGGCAATTTATAGTTGTAACCATTTTATCAAGGATTTTTTTATGTCTTTTTCCTTCTTTTTGATTGATTATACTTCGGTACATTCTTGGGTATATACCTTCGTATTTAGCAGTTTTAGGCCAGTTGGAGGGTGGGTTATCCAATTTTATTTGAGGAG
Organism: Eubacteriales bacterium; assembly: GCA_046482875.1. GTDB lineage: Bacteria > Bacillota > Clostridia > Tissierellales > Dethiosulfatibacteraceae > UBA8670. The sequence continues at coordinate 17,519 of JAWOEG010000009.1, forward strand.
AGTACAAAAAGAGATCCAATTCTTCTTCGTTATAATCTTTTATTTTTTTATTTAAATCGAAAAGACCACTATATGCGTATCTTTTCCATCTCCAAGCACCAGTTGTAAAAGCTGGAAAATTAATAACTCCTTCATCATTTAGACATTTATCAAAATCAACGAGTTTATGAATATCAAGTTTTGTAATTTTTCCTAATCCTTCACATTTTTTACATTTTCCTCCAGGATGGTTAAATGAAAAAACATCAGAATAACCTACAAAAGGTTCTCCAATTCTTGAAAATAAAAGTCTTAAAAGAGAATGTATGTCGCTGTAGGTTCCTACTGTAGATCTAGAATTAGAAGAGGGTTTTTTTTGGTCTAATATTATTGTTACTGGTAGATTATCTATTTTTTCTACATTAGGTCTTCCGTATTTAGGAAGATATTGTTGAACAAAGCTGGGGAAAGTTTTATTAAGTTCTCTCCTAGACTCTGCAGCAATAGTATCTATACACAGGGAAGATTTACCTGAGCCAGATACACCTGTAAATACAGTTATTTTCTTTTTTGGTATTTCAACAGTTATATTTTTAAGATTATTTACGTTGGCATTAATTATCTTTATAAGGTCATAGTTTTTTTCGCTCAATTTTATCATCCTTTTAACCATTAAATTTTAATCAGACTATTACAACATAGAATTTTATTTTATCTTGTATATGCAAATCAATATTACCTCTTTATAAATACATAAGTATTTTCATCAGAAAGATCATCAATAAAATTATAATCTAATCTATTGTAGTCCTTAATTTTTTCTATATTATCAATTTGATTTTCTGCCATATACCTAACCATATCCCCTCTAGCCATCTTGGCAAGAGTCCCTTTTTCTTTGACTTTTCCATCAATTATTTCTCCAAACACACAGGTTATATAAATGGTATTTTTTTTAAGATATTTAGATATGCTATCGCTGTATTCCTTAGATGCTAGATTCAAAATAGTATTGCTTTCAGATAAAAGTTCATTTGATAATTTATCATACCAAAAATTATATAAAGAATCTATATTTTTTCCGCCTAATTTTGATTTCATTTCTAGTCTATATGGAACAATTCCGTCAAAAGGGCGTATTATACCGTAAAATCCAGATAAAATTCGAAGATGTTTTTGGAGATATTTAAATTCTTCAGTTGAGAAAACTCCAGATCCCATATATTTGTATTGAAGTCCTTCGAATGAAAGTATTGCAGGGGTTAGACTTTTATAAAGATCCATACTTTTTATACGTTGATAGTTAAGTTTAGCTAGTTTATCACTACATTTCCATATAGATTTTAATTTTTCGCAATCTAACTGTTTCAGATATTCAAGAATGACTTCGGTATCTTTAATAAACACTGGAAGTTCATGGTAGTCTAAAGAATCAGTGTCTATATTCATGGTTTTTGCTGGAGAAATAATAATTTTCATAAGGACCTCCTTGATATGGTATATATTATTACTATATCATACCAGTTATTAGTAGGCTAAGGAAAACTTGAATTTGAAGTATATATTACTTGAATTAGTAAATCTACTTTTAATGGTAAATATGTTATAATTAAATGGTAAAATGCTTTAAATAAAAAAAGGTGTAAATTATGAATATAAAACAGTTAAAATTACAAATAGTAGAAGAAAAAGGGACTCTTTTTAATATAAAGGTTTTTGATGAGGAAAATTTAGTAGGTTTAATATTTGATATTGAGACAAAAGAACTAAGTATTTTAGGAGATAATAATTTATCTAGATTCCTTTTATCCAACGAATACCAGTTGAGAAAATTACTCCATAACAAAAATTCGAAAAGTTATTATGTAGGATTTAAGCTTAAATTCTCGATAATTGACGGAAAAGATATAAATGCCTTTAACAACAGAGATAATATAGTAGTGAAAGATTATGGTAAAATTTCCGTAATAAAAGATTCACAAAAAAAGAAATTGCCGGAAATTTATACAGATGGAAGTTTTGATGAAAAAATTTCTCAAGGAGCCTACAGTATATTAAGAAAAGATACTAATGGAAATTATGAGGCTCATGAATTTAGTAGTAAATTGAAAGATTCAGCATCTGTTGAACTTGAAGGGGTTATTAAGGCTTTAGAGATTTATTCTGGCGATGTTAGGATAATGACAGATTCTCAGTATGTACGAAAGGGAATAACAGAATGGATGGTACACTGGAAATTAAATAATTGGCATACTGCAAATGGAACAAAAGCTAAAAACATCAGTAAATGGAAAAAGCTTGAAAATCTTTGTGAAGGGAGGAGAGTTGAATTTGGTCATGTGAAAGCACATAAGGATCATTTTGAAAACGAATATTGTGATTTAATGGCTCGTAACAAAAGAGAATCAATTAATTCTGAGGATAAAGGCATATAAATTTAAAAACATAAATACCAATGGAGGATAAAAAGATGATAGACTATAAAGAAAGGATAAAAAAGCTAAGAAATTATATGGATGATTCAGATATTGACATGTGTTTTCTTTCTAAATCTGGAGAACAAGAATACCTAACGGGGATGTCAAAAGGATTATATGATCCTACATATACAAATTCATATGGTGACTGGGCAAATGGAATATTTATATTTGATGATAAATCTTATTTCTTAGTGCCTGAGATGTCCGTTAATCTTGGACATGTAGAAAAAGATAAATACGGAATAGTTGATGAATATATTACTATAACTGAAGGGGTGCCAGTTGAAGATACAGTAAAAAATGCTCTAGGAAATAGGATTAAGAAAATTAAAAAGGTCGCTGTTACTAAAAACACATTTTCATCAACCATTATTAATTTTAAAAATATTATTCCAGAAGTGGAGTTTCTTTCTATTGAAGATTATGTAAACAGCTTGAAGATGATTAAGACAGATTATGAGTTGACTAAAATGAGAGAATCAGCAGAGCTAGCAGATGAGGTTTTTGATGAAATTGTTCCACTACTTAAAATAGGTATGAGCGAAATAGATATAAAAGCAGAAATAGATCATAGAATACTATTAAAGGGATGCGAAGGCAACTCTTTTCATACAGGAGTTTTAATCAGCGGTGGTAATAACAAAACTCACTGGAGTAATACCTCTGGTAATATGATAGAAAAAGGTTGTACTGTAGCTTTTGATTTTGGTGTAATGAAAGATGGCTTTTGCTCTGATTTTGGTAGGACTGTATATGCAGGTGAGCCAACAGACGAGATGATAAGAATCCACGAAACAATAATGAAGGCACAAAAAATAGCCATAGAAGAAATGATTCCTGGAAAAATAACCTGTGAAGATTTAAATATGGTTGCAAGAAATTACATAAAAGAACAAGGTTATGATAATGGATTTAGACATAGGCTAGGACATTCAATAGGAAGGGATGTACATGAATATCCTTATCTTATGCCTGGATATAAAGAAACTTTGCAAAAAAATATGACATTTACAATAGAACCATCGGTTATTATTGATAATGAACTGCTTATAAGAGTTGAGGATGTTGTAGTTGTGGGAGAAAAAGGCGGAATTTCTTTAAATAATTATTCTAAAGATATTATAGTGATATAGGAATAAATAACTATAATTAAACTTAATCTCTATTGTAAATTGAAAATGGAGTTATATCAACTTGTTTGATACGACTCCATTTAAATAATTTATAATTTTAATCTACAAATTATCTATAAGTTCAAGGATTTCGGAATTTTCCGGAATGTCTTTCATAGAGTGTCCGTAGTGTACATATCTTAGTATTCCTTCTTTATCAACTATCATTTGTGCCGGCATACGACCTAATTTAAATATCTTGACTTCTTGACCGTATAGTTTAAGTACTGAACCATTTTCGTCCGGGATACCGTAAAATTCTAGGTTGTTTTCTTCCCAGTAAGCTTTAAACTTATCAGCCTTATCTGGACCGATAGCAACTATTATAGTATTTTTTTCCATAAATTTATCGTAATCTTGATGCAACTGCATCATGTGCTTTCTGCAAAAAGGTCAAACAAATCCCCTGTTTAATACAATCAACACATTCTTTTTTTCTTTAAATTCGGAAAGTTTGAATTTTTCACCTTTAAAGTCATCAATTTGAAAATCCGGTGCATTTTTTTTAACTTCTACGCTAGACATTTTACCATCTCCTTGGTAGGTTTATTTGAGTTTATTGTATGTATTTTAAAGCAAATTGTCAATGAAACACTTTTCATATGCATTGTAATACTTTAATGAATAATTTATAATGATATTAAAGAAAAAAGCAAATAATTTGTGGGCTAGTATATTTGCAATTGCATTGGTCTTATCTATTTTAATTACAGCATTTATGAATCTGGAATCTAAGATTTTAGAATTAGAAAAGAAGATAGAAAAATTATCAGAGAATGATGATATCATTTTATAAAATTAGGAGGAAAGTATTGAAATTTGTATGTTCGAAATGTGGAATAAAAGAAGAAGTATATACAGCAAAGGCTAAATGCCATTGCGGAGGTCTCTGGAAACTAGATTATAAGCCTCCAAAATTCGATTTTTCATTAATTGATGAGGATGAATGGAGTATATTTAGGTATCGTAAATTTATGCCTTTAGAAGGCGAATATTGGAGAGATATATCTTTAGGGGAAGGGAGAACTCCAATCATAAGATTTGATGAAGATGTACTTCTGAAAATGGATTATTTGATGCCTACTCTATCCTTTAAGGATAGAGGTGCTGCAGTGTTAATAGCTCATTGCAAAGGGATTGGCGTAGATTCAGTAGTCCAAGACAGCAGCGGAAATGCTGGAAATAGTATAGCAGCATACAGTGCTAAAGCGGGTATAGAGTGCGAGATATTCCTGCCGGAAGGAACCTCACCTAAAAAAATAAATATGATTAAATCCCATAATGCTAAGATAAATGTAGTTCCAGGATCAAGAGATAATTGTGCTAATGTTTGTAGAGAAAAAGCAGATAAAGAAGATAAATACTATGCTAATCACGTCTATAACCCTATATTTTATGAAGGGACAAAAACATATATTTACGAAGTATATGAACAATTAGGAAGAATTCCGGAAAATATTTTTGTGCCTTTGGGAAATGGTACATTATTTATAGGTATTGTTAAAGCATTAGAAGAATTCATAGAAAGTGATATAATACGAGAAATGCCTCAAATTACTGCAGTACAAAGTGAAAACTGTGCTCCATTGGCTGAAGCTACAACAATGAAGAATAACAAACCCGTAAGCATAGAACCAAAACCTACTATGGCAGAAGGCATAGCTATAGGAGAACCAATGCGAGGAGAAGAAATTTTAGAATATACTTACAAATACGATATAAAAATAATAACTGCTCCTGAAAATAGAATTCTTGAAGCAAGAAAAGCTTTAGCTGAAAAAGGAATATATGTAGAACACACTACTGCAGCTACATATGCTGCTTACTTAAAACTAACTGATTTAGAAGGAAGGATAAAGGATTGCCTACTACCTATGTGTGGAGCAGGACTTAAATCTGATCATTGAAAGTAAAAAAATATTCCCAAAATAGGAGGCACTTAAAAAAGATGAATACTTCAATAAGAATATTAACTAAAATAGTACTTTTAGTAGGTGTCATTTTATTTTTGATTTGGTCAAATAACAGTATAGTTATAACTGAACATAATCATAAAAACAATAAGATTCCAAGTTCTTTTGATGGATTTAAAATACTACAGGTATCGGATTTGCACAATAAGAGCTTTGGTAAAAATCAAGAAAAGATTATGAAAATAATTGAAAATATTTCACCAGATATTATATTAATTACAGGGGATTTAATAGACAGAAGAAAATATGATTTAGATTCTGCAGAAAATTTTATCAAGAAAACAGTAGAGATAGCACCAACTTACTATTCTTCAGGAAATCACGAAGCATGGTCCGGTAAATATAGTGATATAAAGATGATGTTGATAAAAAATGAAGTTAAAGTATTAGATAACCAAGTTGAAAAATATTATATTGATAATGAAAGTATAAATATAATGGGTTTAAAGGACCCAGCATTTTTATCTTCGAATTATTTAGAGGGTATAAATACAAGAGAGATAGAAGAATTTTTGTCAACTTATGAAAGTAGAAAAGATTTTGAAATTGTCTTATCCCATAGACCGGAGTTACTAAATTTATATGAGAAATATAATATTGATATTATCTTTGCAGGACATGCTCATGGTGGACAGATTAGATTGCCTTTTGTTGGGGGGATCTTAGCACCGGATCAAGGATTTTTCCCTAAATATGATGAAGGTAGATACGATGGAGGCAACACTACAATGTACGTAAGTAGAGGTCTGGGTAATAGCATTTTTCCAATTAGAGTTTTTAATAGACCAGAACTAGTTGTAGTTAATTTACATAAGTAATATAATTATAAATAGATAATTTTATATAATTTTTATATAGAGATGAGGTAATATTATGAAGAAAAAATTTACAATAGCAGTAGTGGATGGAAAAGGTGGAGGAATAGGAAAAACTTTAGTTGAAAGAATTAATAAAGAAGATTTAGATGCCGAGATTTTAGCTTTAGGAACAAATTCAGCGGCTACAAGTAACATGATGAAGAGTGGTGCTGATCAAGGAGCTACTGGAGAAAATGCAATTATATATAATGCAGGAAAAGTTGATATTATAGTTGGTGTTTTAGGTTTATTAATTTCAAATTCAATGCTTGGGGAAGTTAGTTATAAAATAGCTGAAGCTATTGGAGAAAGCCAGGCACTAAAAGTTTTAATTCCTTTGGAAAAGTGTAATGTAGCCTTAACTAATTCAAATAATTTATCTCTAAAGGATAATATTGATAATGCTGCTAAAATTATTAAGAAATATATTGAAAAAACTGAAAAATAGATAAAATTACTTATACGAAAATTATAAAAAGTTTGATATAATAAATATATAGACACGAAGTCTATATTGGAAAACCGTACTCTTCTACTACCTTCCAAAATGTAGTCTTAGGCTTAGTCCAATGTACCTCATATCCCATTTCTTCCATTACCTTAGTTTGTTCCTTAGCAAAGGAAATGTGTTCGGGGAATTCAACTTTTGTGTCTATGTAAGCCAGCAGGGGCTTTTTGAAGTTATTTTCCTCTACAACTTCATTTATTAGGGTAAACATGCACATGCTGTCCTTCCCAAAGCTAGAACTGATACAGAGGTTTTGAGCAGGTACTCTTTCAAAGGCTCTTTTTATTATATCCTTAGCAAGTTTTACTTTTTTATCAAATTCAAGATCCTGCATGTAACATAATCTTCTGGCACTTTGTTTTATCGTAGTATTTTGCCATTCCTTTATTGTCTTGTAATCTTCCGTTAACCCGCTGATGGAATAAGGTAAATTCATCTTCTTATAAAACTCAACCCAGTATCTTACTTTTCTATGATTTTCAATATAGAAAACATTATTGTAAAAAACTATAATCTGTTGCTTGTCTAGGTTAAAGTCTTTAAGAATTTCTAGTCCAATTTCTAACCTATCATCATATAAGCCACTTAGAAACTCTGGACTCAAAACTACAATCTTACTCTTTATCTGTCTTTCCATTGCTATTAGAGTTCCCAGTTTAAAAAGATCATCATTTACAATAGCTGATTCAGTTCTTTTTATCTTTCTTTTATCTACCCTTATAACTTCTTTACCTGCATGTTCTATAAATATACTACCTAAATTCTACGTCTACTTTAAATTTCATCATTTATTAGTGGTTTACCTAGAATTCAAGTAACATCTTCTACATTTTACCATGTATAACACCCCCTTTCAACAACACCTTTTTAGTTATTCAAGTACTTTTGAATTTTAAAAAGACTTAATAAGCCTCGTGTATAAACGAAGTCAAAAGCTGAAATATTCAAGTGATTGTTTTCTAAAATGAACGTAAACATTTTTCATACACTCCCCGA
>JAWOEG010000043.1:0-28150 GCA_046482875.1 Eubacteriales bacterium
TTCTGTTAATTTTAGGAAAAATTTCTTTGTCAACAAAACTGTGGACAAACCTGTGGACACTGTGGGTAAGTCCTGTGATTTCAGGACTTAACATAGATTTAACATTTCAAAGGGTGTTTTGAGCAATTACTACAAACCTTGATATGACTCATTCACAATGTATTAAATATTATGCATAAATATAATTGTGGATAACTTTGTTCACTACTATAATAAAAACTCCCCAAGGGAGTATTCACTATTTTAGCATAGTTATACTTTTGGAGAGTTCATTTATACTTTGTGTGAGGATTGTGATCTTTCCTTCTATTCTTACAAGTAGGTATGTTGCGACTGCTATGGGGAAGCCGACATTTCCTACTAATGAGATAAATTCGTCCATTTTTTCCTCCTCTTTTTTTGAAATTTTAAATTATAATAAATCATCAGACACTACATATTTTGGAAAATATTAAGAAACGTTTAAAGATAATTCTCAAACTCGCTTCGCTCAAACAGTGCTCATAAAACATCTTTTGCACTTATTCTATATTTTACACAAAATACTTCGAAGTCTTCTTCGTTTATTATAATTTCTAAAATTCTAGTTGAATTAATAGAGGCTCAAATAATCTTAATTCTGAGCTTATCTTCATATCTAGTCTCCTTTTCAAGAAAGCAACTGCTCGAATTATAGATTAATAAAAATATAATAATATGATTATAGCCAAATTAATTTTGAGAAATGCCGCCTTAGAGACGGCATTTACTCAACTTATATCAATTCATTTACATTAGTTGTAATTACTTCTGCACTTTTTACACTTACTAAATCTCCACCAGAAGAATTAAAAATGTTTTTAGCTATAACATCGTCCATTACAGCCTGTACTTCTGCAGGAGTTAAATCTTCTCTCGGATCATCTATAGACATAGATGTTGTCCTATTTAAAGCATTTAGAAAACTCATTCTTAGTCTAGTTGACATGATATCACCTCCTTGTCATAAAATTTAAAAAACTATATAACCTCTACTAATTCGTACTCTTCAGTTTTGTTGATAGAAACTAAAGGATGCTGCTGAAGTTCTGATAGTCCAGATGCTACAGCGTAAGCATCTTCTCCTGTAATGCCGGATTTTACTCTGGAGAAAGATTTGTTTTTCAGGATAGGGTTTCCTTCTCCGTCGGTACCTGTATTTAAAGATACTCTTAATCTTCCTTCCATTTCGTTTGATTGGATTGCCATATTTCTCACCTCCTTTCACTTTCTATATAGGGATTAATGATTAAAATTACTAAATTAATTTGATACAAATCAGAAAGTTTATTATAATTAGGTGGTAATTAGAATAAAATAAGTGAAAAGAGGATGTTTGAATGATTTTTAAAGGCGATATGAAAATTAATAACCTAGTACTTATACTTATAGTAGCTTTAGTAGCTATTGGTTTTATGGTTTCTTACATATATTCAAATACAATGGAAAATAGTGATTATTCATTGGCGGCAGCTTCACCGGGAGGAACATATTTTGCTATGAGTGGTGGTTTAAGTAGTGTGTTTAACGACAGCATAGAAGGTGGAAATCTTTCGGTACAGACTACAGCTGGGTCAGCAGAAAACATAAGGCTTCTTCAGTCACAAGAAGTTGATTTTGCCCTTGCCAATGGTTCAGAAATATACTGGGCATATAATGGGGAAGGTTTTTTTGAAGGACAAAAATATGAGGATATAAGGATTGTAACCTTTGGTTGGACCAATGTTTACCACGGTGTAGGTCTTGAAAAGGTAGGAAGTTTGGAAGATTTAAAAGGCAAGAAAATAGGAGTAGGACCCAGAGGTTCTGCTGCAGAAATATTTCACAAAATATATTATGAAGAAGCGGGGATATGGGATGATATAGATCCTGTATATTTACCACCTTCAGATCAAGTAAGTACTATTAAAGACGGGAACTTAGATACCTTTGGATACTTTAGCGGACTGCCATTGTCGGTAATAGTTGATTTAGCTTCTATAAGAGACATAGAATTTATTAATGCAGTAAAATTTGGAGAAGACTTTAACTTTTCTCAAAAATACCCATTTTATGTTGAGGAGACTATTCCTGCAGGTACTTATAAGGGACAGGATGAAGATATAAAAACTTATGCTAATCTTACATATATTTTGGCACATAAAGATGTGCCTGAAGATGTAGTATACGATTTTTTGGAAGTTTTATATTCTGAAGATGGCTTAGAATATATGAAAGGTGTACATAACAGAGCTAAGGAATTTAAAGTAGAAACTATAGATAAAATGGTAGATAAGTTAGGAGCACCTTTGCACCAAGGTACTATTAAGTTTTTGGATAAAACTAAATGAAAGAGCTAGCAAGCGATAAAGAAAAAATAAAAAAAATATTATATGTTTTATTTTCTCTGTTTTTTTTCGTATCAGCTAGAAGTGGAATATTCTCTCCAGAAATTATAAGAGGAACATTTATCGGTGGTGTTGCTTTTCTAATTTCTATGGAAACTTACTTTTCTAAGGATGAAAAAAGAAATTATTTAAATACTATTTTGCCAATTTTATCAGTCCTTTCAGCTTTATATTTTATTATAGAATTTCCAAATATAGGAAAAAGAGCTGGATTACCTAACAACTATGATATATTTTTTGGAATAATAACCCTGGGACTTTCTCTCGAAGTTACAAGAAGAAAAATAGGGTACTCTCTTTTCTTTATAGGGTTAGGATTTTTTCTGTATAATTTTATAGGACCAATTTTTCCAGGTATACTTTCTCATAGCGGATTTAGTATTGGTAGAACTATGGGTTTTTTGTATACTTCTCTTTATGGTATTTATGGTAGGGTTACTCAAATATTTGCAACATATGTATTTATGTTTATATTGTTTGGAAGCTTTATGAAAATTACAGGTGCAGGGGAATTTTTTGTAGAACTTCCTTATTTGCTTACCTACAAAACAAAGGGTGCAGCAGCGAAATCCGCAGTAATTGCCAGCGGACTTATGGGTTCTATTTCTGGAAGTGCTGTAGCAAACGTTATGACTACAGGAACTTTCACAATACCTCTTATTAAAAAAAGCGGATATAAAGCCCACGAAGCTGCAGCGATTGAAACGGCAGCTTCTACAGGAGGACAGTTAATGCCTCCGATAATGGGTGCGGGAGCTTTTGTTATGGCAGAATTGACGGGGATACCCTACTCTAGAATTATTACAGTATCCCTAATACCTGCATTACTGTATTTTTTTAGTTTATTGATAATTGTTCATCTTGAAGGGAAAAAAATAACTGATAATAGAAAAATAATGAAAGATGAGGTAAGAAAAAAGAGAATAAAAGAGCTTTTTAAAAAAGGCTGGTTTTATTTTATTCCTTTGGTATTTTTGTTCACCTTATTATTTCTAGGTTACTCTCCTACTTTTTCTGCTTTTTGGGCTGTAATAGTAAATATAGTAGCGACTTTTATATTTGCTAGAAAAAGAGTTTCTTTACAAACTGTTTTAAATGGATTTGAAGAAGCTACTGAAAACATACTTTATGTAGGTAGTGGTGTAGGAACTATAGGGATTATTATAGGAACGGTTTACCTAACGGGACTGGGCCTTAAGTTTTCAGGGCTGATACTTTCTTTATCTTTTGGGTATTTACCTCTAATGATAATTTTGATAGCTGTAGCTTCTTATGTTTTAGGTATGGGGCTTACGGTTACATCATCTTATATTATTTTAGCTGTACTTGCTGGTCCGGCTCTTACTAAATCAGGAGTGAGCCTAATTGGTGCACATATGATTATTTTTTGGTTGAGTCAGGATGCAAATATTACACCTCCCGTTTGTCTTGCAGCTTTTTCGGCAGCGGGCATAGCAAAAGCAGATCCTATGAAGACAGGTTGGACATCTTTAAGATATGCAAAAGTAATATATATTGTTCCATTTTTGATTGCATATACTCCTATTCTTTTAGAGGGTAATTTTATTGAAGTAGCTACTACAGTAGTTTTATCATTTTTATTTGTAGGAATACTTAGTTATTTAAGCTTTAGAGTTTTTAGCAGAGAAAGCTAACTTTGTTATTTTACATTATGATTAAATAGTATTAGAATTATAATATAGAGTAATGAGAAAATAGTTAAATAAGGAGGTAACTATGATTCAAATTGATTATGAAGAACTAAAAAAAGACGTTAAAGAAATTCTTTATGAATATGTGAGCATAAACAGCAAGACAAGCAGTAAAAACGAACAAATGGCGGAAAAGTTCTTGGTTGATTACTTCGACAGTTTAAAGTATTTCAAGGAAAATCCTAACAACTATGGAAGTCATAAAATCGAGAATGACCCATACGGCAGGGGAGTTCCATGGGCTTTGGTAAAGGGAGAAGGTAGGGATACGGTATTAATGCTTCATCACTATGATGTTGTTGATGTTGAGGATTTTGGAAACCTTAAAAATTTAGCTTTTCTTCCAGATGAACTTGAAAAAGAACTTAAAAAAGGTAAGGTTAAAATCTCTAAAGAAGCGAAAAAAGACTTAGAAAGTGGGGACTATATCTTTGGTAGAGGTGCCACCGATATGAAAGGTGGAGGGTCTATCCAACTTTCACTATTAAAACAGTACTCGGAGATGGATAAATTTAAAGGTAATGTTATTCTAATGGCAGTTCCCGACGAAGAAAATTTATCCGCAGGAATGAGAAGTGCAGCTTACCTGCTTAAAGATTTAAGGGAAAAATATAATTTAAACTATATTGCAACTTTAAATTCAGAACCACATCAGAGAAAAGATGATGATGTTGGAGTTATATCATTAGGGTCAGTAGGGAAAATTATGGCCTTTGTATATGTTAGAGGTTGGTTGTCACACGCTGGCAAAACCTTTGAAGGATTAAACCCTTTAGGAATCCTTTCTGAGATTACCAGCAGAACTGAAACTAATACAGATTTTTCAGATTTTGTAATGGGTGAAGCTTCACCACCACCTACTTGGCTTTACTCAAAGGATGACAAAGAAAATTACGACGTTTCTATGCCTTTAAGTGCCAAGGGTTCCTTTAGTATATTGACTTTGGATTCTGAAATTGATGAAGTAATGAGTAAGATAATAAAGGTTTCAGAAGAAGCTTTTGATTCTGTAATTAATAAGAATAATGGGTATTATAAAAAATATTTAGAAAATACAGAAAGAGAATTTTCAACTCTCCCTTGGGAAACTAAGGTGTTAAAAATAAGCCAATTAATAGAGGAAGCTGAAAAAGACTACGGAGAAGAATTTAGAGAAGCCTATAGCAGTAAATTAGAAGATATTAAAGATAAGGTTCAGAAGGGAAGTATAAACATGATAGAAGGGAGTTTTGAATTGGTAGATGAAATATTTAAGTATGTTTCAGATCCTGCACCAACAGTTGTAATTGGTCTAACCCCACCTTTTTATCCTAATGTTTCAAATAATAAATTTGAAGAAAAAAATAAAGTAGTTAAAAATATTGCAGATGATATTTTTGCTTTTGCAAAGAAAGAATTCAACCAAGAATATGATAAGGAATACTTCTTTACAGGTATTTCTGATTTAAGTTATGTATCCTATGAAAACAGCGAAGTAGGGCAGGAAATATTAAGTAAGGAAATGCCCCTTTACGGAGATATGTACAGTATACCTTTAAAAGAGATTGAAGAAAATTCTATGCCTTGTCTTAATGTAGGTCCTTGGGGTAAGGATTTCCATAAATTAACAGAAAGAGTTTTAAAAGAAGATCTTTTCGAAAGAACACCAAAAATATTGAACTTTACAGTTTCTAAGTTTTTAGAATAGCATATAAAGCCCGGTTACAATTAATTTGGGGCATTTGCCAATTTGTGTTAAAATTAGCTTAGATATTTATTACAAGGAGGTCTATTATGAATCTTAGTGAAAAGGATAAACTTCTTCAGGAAGTTTACGATACTGCTTACCAATATGAGAAAAAATACGGTGGATGTTCTCAAGCTGTGTTAGGTGCAATTAAAAAAATCACAGGAAAAATTTCAGACGAGGAATATAAGGCTGCTACAGGTTTAGCAGGCGGTATTGGCCTTAAAGGTTATGCTTGTGGAGCTTTAACTGGCGGGACTATGGCGATAAGTAGTTTTTTAGGTAGAGAGTACAATAACATGGAAGATCCTGATGGAATAAAAGCACAAACGTTTAAGTTATCTAGAAGATTAGCGGAAAAATTTGAAGAATACTACGGTTCTGGAAAATGCAGCGAAATAAATAAAAAATTATTTGGTAAATCATTTAATTTATGGATAAGAGAAGAGTATAAGGAATTCGATTCATTAGGTGCCCACGATGATAAATGTACATCTGTATGCGGAAATTCTGCAAGATGGACTATGGAAATTTTACTGGATGAAGGATTATATTTCATTAACGAAAAATAACAGTAATTGTTAAGAAATATTAATTGTATATATACAGAAGATATTGACAATACATATAACATCTAATACCATGTAATTTAGGGATATAAAGGGTTTCTTATTTAAGGAGCTCTTTTTAGAGGCTAATAAATAATAGCGTAATGTATAAATTTTCAGAAGGATTATAGGTTGCCTTAATTAACCTAAATTCAAAAAAACAAGGAGAGTAATATGAGTTTATCAAAAAGAATTGAAGAACTTACACTTGAGCTAACTAACATCAAAAGTATTGTTGGATCTAAGAGCGAATTAGATTCTGTAAATGCTGTATATAAAAAGTTTGAAGAAATGGATTACTACAAAGAAAATCCAGACCAGCTAAAATTTGTAGATTTTGATGACGATCCTCTTGAAAGAAAGAGTGTTGTAGCAACAATGAAGGGTAAAAAAGGCAATAGCAACAAAACCCTTGTATTGATAGGACATACTGATACCGTAGGTATTTCAGATTATGGTAACTTACAGGAATATGCAACAAAACCTTTTGAATTAGCAGAAAAATTTAAAGGTGTTAGTCTTCCAGAAGATGCTAAAAAGGATTTAGAATCTGGAGATTGGCTTTTCGGAAGAGGAATATTCGACATGAAGTGTGGAGTTGCTACGCTTATGTGCATAATGGAAGATATATCAAAAGATTTAGAAAATTTTGAAGGAAACATAGTATTTGGAGCCGTTGGTGACGAAGAAGGAAATTCTGGTGGAATGCTTTCAGTAGTTCAAGACTTAGTTAAAATACAGGAAAAAGAAGGTTTTGAATATTTAGCAGTTTTAGATACTGATTATATGACTCAGCTTTATCCTGGAGACGAGAATAAATATATCTTCGTTGGAACAGTTGGTAAATTAATGCCTTCTTTCTACGTTGTAGGTAAAGAAACCCATGTTGGAGAAGCATATAAAGGGTTAGACCCTAACCAGTTGGCAGGAGCTATTACTAACAAATTAAATCTTAAATTTGAACATTGCGATGTTGCAGAAGGAGAAGTTTCACTTCCTCCTATAACTTTGAGACAAAAAGATATGAAAGAAGAGTATTCAGTACAGATAGCTAAAACAGCAACTCTATATTTCAATTACTCAACTCATAAAACTACTCCTGACGAAGTTATGGTTAAATTAAAAAAATCAGCTAATGAAGCATTTACTGAAGTAGTGGCTGACTTAAACGTTCAGTACAAGCAGTTTTGTGAAGCAAGTAAATTCCCACATGAAGAGCTTCCTTGGAAACCAAGAGTTATGTCTTTCCAAGAATTATATGAAGAGATGAAGGCTGAAATGGGAGAAGAACTTGATACCAAGATAGAAGAAATTAAAGAAGAACTATTAAAAGATAAATCATTAGATGAAAGAGATTTCAGCATGAGAGTGGTAGAAGAGGTTCATAAACTATGGTCTGACAAAGATCCTGTAGTAGTAGTATACTATTCACCTCCATACTATCCACACATCTATGTTGAAGGAAGCGAACATAAAGATAAGATACTTCTAGAATCTGTAGATGAAGCAGTAAATGCTGTAGAATCAGAATATAAGATAGTAAGTAAGAAATTCTATCCATACATTTCAGACTTAAGCTTTGTATCTGCGCCTAAGGATCCTAAAATTATGGAAACACTAAAAAGTAACATGCCTGCATTAGACTCTAAGTACAAGTTACCATTAGATGCAATGCAGAAGCTTGGACTTCCAGTAGTAAACATAGGACCATTTGGTAAGGATGCTCATAAATTTACTGAAAGACTTGAGAAAAAGTATTCTTTCGAGGTAGCACCGGAACTTGTTAAACGTACAATTGAAAATTTACTTTCTAAATAAACATAAGAAAAAATGCACCTTTAGAGGGTGCATTTTTTATTTGTAAATTTAATATGGCAATTTATAATCTCTTCAAGGTAAGTTGAACATAGAAAAGATTTTCAATCTAATTTATGTTATAATTAAAGTTAATAAAAAATTAAGGAAAAAATATGAATAATTCAAAAAATGAAACAACAGAAAAGTGGATAAAAATTGGAATATTTGCAAATATCGGATTAGCAGTTATAAAAGGTTGGGCTGGAATTGTTTCAAACAGTAGTGCTGTGATTGCTGATGCTATGAACTCAACTTCGGATATAGTCTCATCAGTTTTTATATACGCCAGCTTAAAAATAGCAAAAAAACCTGCAGATGATAAACATCCCTACGGACATCACAAAGTAGAGGTAATATCATCTATGGTCATAGGGCTTATACTGGGAATGCTTGCTTATCAAGTTTTTTCAAGTGGTGTTAAAATAATTATAAGGGGAGAATATTCAACCCCGGGAAGTACTGCTCTTTATGTGGCGGTAGTTTCTATAATTGTTAAAGAAATACTTTATAAATTTACTTATGAAGCAGGAGTAGATTCTAATTCTCCAGCTACAATAGCTAATGCAAAGGACCACAGGTCGGATGTTTTTGCTACATCTGCTACCTTTTTAGGAATACTGGGAGCTAGATTGGGATATCCAATATTGGATCCTTTAGCAGGTATAATTATATCTGGATTCATAGCAAAACTGGCTTTTGAAATATTAATCGAAGCTACAGGCCAGATAATGGATGAATCTGTAGATCATGAAAAACTAGAAGAAATCGAAAAGTTGGCAGAAAGTGTAGACGGAGTTGTAAATGCTCATGATATCAGAATGAGAAGAAGTGGTTCTGTTTATTTGGTAGATATGGATATCGTAGTACCTTCTTATTATACTATCAAAGAAGCACATGCTGTAAGTGAAGTAGTGAGAGAAAAGATTTTTGAAAATATTAATAAAACCCATGAAGTAATAGTACACATTGATCCTAGTAATTGAAATACTTAGAGAAAGGAATTTAATATGGAATTGGATGTTTTAAGGAAGGAAATTTTAGGACTTAATAAATTTTTTGATACACCTTACGGCAAAAGAGTAACTACCTATGCTGATTATACAGCTTCAGGAAGGTCTCTGAAATTTGTAGAAAAATATCTTGTAGAAATACAAAAACTCTATGCTAATACTCATACAGAAGATGATATAACAGGTGAAGTAATGACAAACCTTCTGCACAAATCAGAAAAAAATATAAAAAAGGAACTAAATGCATCGAAAAACTGCTATGTGCTGGAAGCAGGGTCAGGAGCTACAGGTGCTGTTCTTAGGTTGAGTGAAATATTAGGACTTTACTTTGCTCCGGCTACTAGAGAAAGATTTAAAAATATTATTGAAAATTCAGAGCTTAATAAAAAAAGCAAAAAAAATATTTATAATGAATTAAAAAAAGAACTTCACTGCAGAGGACCAGTAGTATTTATAGGACCTTACGAACATCATTCCAATATTTTAATGTGGCGAGAAAGCATAGCAGAAGTTGTTGAAATAAAAACTAATAAAAAAGGTTATCTAGACCTAGATGACTTAGAAAATAAATTAAAAGACGAAAAGTATACTGATAGGGTAAAAATAGGTTCTTTTTCAGCCGCTTCCAATGTTACAGGAATCAAGACAGATGTATATAAGGTTGCGGATATACTTCATGAAAATGGTGGTGTAGCATGCTTTGACTATGCAGCTAGTGCACCCTATGTAAAGATTGATATGAATCCTGATACAGGCTCTTACTTAGATGCAGTGTTTTTTTCTCCTCATAAGTTCTTAGGTGGACCAGGAGCTTGTGGAGTTTTAGTAATAAATTCTAAACTTTATGACAACAGTATACCTCCAACCACTGCTGGAGGAGGGACTGTAGACTATGTAAGCGAAGTAGGTCAGGATTACTTTAAAAATCCTGAAGAAAGAGAAAAAGCAGGAACTCCGGGAATCATACAAGCTATAAAAGCATCACTAGCAGTAGAACTGAAAAGTAAAATCGGTATTGATAAAATAGAAGAACTTGAGTATAGTTACACTAAAAAATTTATTGATAGATTTAAGGATAATGAAAACTTGATAATTTTAGGACCAGATGAACCTGAAAAGAGGGTTTCAATAATTTCATTTATGGTTGAATATAAAGGAAAACATCTTCATCCAAGATTTGTAACCAGACTATTAAATGATTTATTTGGAATTCAGTCAAGAGCTGGATGTGCCTGTGCTGGTCCTTACGGTCATAGGTTATTGGGTATTGATTCACAAAAATCTGAAATATTTAGACAAATAATACAAAAAGATATACATTCATTAAAGCCTGGATGGACTAGAATAAACCTTCATTATACTATGATGGAAGAAGAAATTGACTTCATATTAGAGGCTGTAGATTTTATATCAAGATACGGGTATTTATTTCTGGAAGAATATGAAATTGATTTAATGAGTGGAAACTGGCTTCACAAAAATAATATGGACCAAATAGATCTTATTAAAAACTTTGGCATAGAATCCAGTTTTGAATACATTGATAAAAGACTTGATTATGAAAGTGAAATAGATAGAAAAGATGAATATAAGAAATATTTAGAAGAAGCTAAGCTTTCAGCCAAGAGACTTGAAAAGAAATTTAGCGGAGATTTTAAAAAATATAAAGATGAATATTTGGAAAGCTTAAGATGGTATGATTTTATAAATGGAATAAATTACATATAAAATTAGGATGGGGGATTTATGGATTTAAAAAATAGAGATTTCATAAAAGAATCTAATAATCGAAGCAAATCTTATGGAGTAGATGTAAAACAAAACGAAAGTAAAAGAGTATTAAACCAAAATGAATTAGATGAAAAAATAAAAGAAAAAAGCAACTTGATTATGACTTCCAGTCCTTTTATTGAAAATCTATATAATTTTGTTAAAGGCACTAGTTTTTTTGCGATTCTAACTGATGAAGAAGGATGCATCTTAAATATAATTGGAGATGACAATATATTAACAAAAGCTTTTAATAATGCTCTTTTGCCGGGAGCATATATGGGAGAAGAATATATAGGTACCAATGGGATGGGTACAGCTATAGTTGAAGAAAGACCTCTCCAGGTTTCAGGAGAAGAACATTATGTGGAGGTTTTTCATAAATGGACTTGCTCTGGGGCCCCAATTAGAAATCCAAAAGGTGATATTATAGGTTGTTTGGATTTAACAGGTGATAAAGAAAGTGTTCATTCACATACTTTGGGTATGGTAGCATCAGCAGCAGATGCCATAGAAAATATGCTTAAGATCAAAGAATTTAATAGGGAATTAACATTAAGTAAAAACTATATCGAAACGATTTTAAACTCTATACCTGCTGCTATTTTGACAAGTGATTTTTATGGTGAAATAAAAATGGCAAACAAATATTTAGAAAAAATGTTTGGCTATACAGAAGATGAGATTAAAAAGAAAAGAATATGCGAAGTTATTAGAGATTGGGATAGTATTGCTACAGTGATAAAAAAAGGACAAGATGTACTACAAAAAGAAGTGTATGTAAATTTAGTATTAAATAAAGAAGAAGTGAATATGAGCGCATATCCAATAATGGATTCCCAAGGAAAGGTAGAAGAAATTGTATTTGTATTTAAGGATATAAAAAAAGTTAGAAAATTAGCAAATAAAATTACCGGCAGTAGAGCAATATATACTT
Source organism: Eubacteriales bacterium (assembly GCA_046482875.1). Lineage (GTDB taxonomy): Bacteria > Bacillota > Clostridia > Tissierellales > Dethiosulfatibacteraceae > UBA8670. Next base: position 12,026 of record JAWOEG010000043.1, read on the forward strand.
TTGATAAAATCATAGGAGAATCAAGTATAATATTAGACACTATTGACTATGCTAAAAAGATATCTGACAGTAAGTCTACAGTATTAATTTTAGGAGAAAGCGGTACAGGGAAAGAACTATTTGCTCAATCTATACAAAATGAAAGCAATAGAAGTGAAGAATCCTTTGTAGCCCTTAACTGTGGAGCTATACCTAAAAACCTTATTGAAAGTGAGCTTTTCGGATATGTTGAAGGATCCTTTACAGGAGCAAAAAAAGGAGGACATCCTGGTAAATTTGAAATAGCTGATGGAGGCACTATATTTTTAGATGAAATAGGAGAAATGCCTTTAGATTTACAGACTAGGCTTTTGAGAGTTATTGAGGAAGGAATTATAAGAAGGATAGGCGGGAAGGATGAAATTCCAATTGATGTAAGAATAATAGCTGCAACAAACAAAGAATTAAGAGAAGAGGTTAGAAAAGGAAATTTCAGAACTGATTTATACTATAGACTTAATGTACTTCCGTTGAAACTTCCTGCATTAAGAGAAAGAAAAGAAGATATACCTCTTTTAATGAATTACTTTATGAAAAGAATATCAAAAAATCTCAATAAAAAAGTTATTGAGATTCCTGAAGAATATATGGAATATCTTATGGAATATGATTGGCCTGGAAATATAAGAGAACTTGAAAATGTAGTTGAACTAATTATTAATACTGAGAATTTACCTATGGATTTTTTCAGTAAGAATATTAAGAATAATGTAAACCCAAGCTTTGCAAGTAAAGAAAATTTGAGTTTGCAAGAGGTTGAAAGAATACATGTAGAAAAAATCATTAATAGAACATCGGGAAATATAACTAAAGCATCGGAAATTTTAGGAGTGAGCAGGAATACTTTATATAGGAAGATAAAAGAATATAAGATTAATGTCATTTAATAGGACAATGATAAAATTAGTTACACACAAAATCGTACAAAATTTATAATAATTGATAATAATATAACAAAAAATCTAAATAAATGTTAAATATTGATACATATACCTTCATTTATAGTAATTGCAGGACCAATGGGTGTTAAATTATTGACTATATTTTTTTGGCATAAACATTGCAACTATATATTATAAAATATAAATGGAGGTTTTTGTATGTATGGATATAATGGAAAATATTTAAGAGTGAATTTAACTGATGGACAGATTAAAGTTGAAGAACTAAATGAAGAATTAGCAAAGAAATTTATTGGTGGTAGAGGTTTAGGAACAAAAATGATGATGGATGAAGTTGACCCTATGGTTGACGCATTAAGTCCTGATAATAAACTTATGGTTATGACAGGACCTTTAACAGGGAGCCCTGCATTTACTGGTGGTAGATATATGGTAGTTACTAAATCACCACTTTCTGGAACGATAGCATCTTCAAACTCAGGAGGTTTCTGGGGTGCTGAATTAAAGTCAGCTGGATTTGATGCAGTAATATTTGAAGGAAAATCAGAAAAGCCGGTATATCTTTCTATTGAAGATGATAAGGTAGAATTAAAAGATGCTTCTAATGTATGGGGTAAATATGTATCCGAGACTACAAAAGAACTTACTAAAGATGCAACTAAGGGTACTAAAGTTCTTACTATAGGACCCGGTGGAGAAAATCTAAGTAAGATAGCAGCTATTATGAATGATGAAGACAGAGCAGCAGGAAGATCTGGAGTTGGAGCTGTAATGGGTTCTAAAAACCTTAAAGCAATAACTGTAAAAGGTACAGGAAAAGTTAAAGTTCATGATGAAGCAAAATTAAAAGAACTTACAAAAGAAAAATTAGCTAAAATAAAAGAAAATGGAGTAACAGGAGAAGGACTACCTACTTACGGTACAGCAGTTCTTGTTAATATACTTAATGAACTTGGAAGTCTACCGACCAACAACTTCCAAAAATCACAATTTAAAGGTGGAGAAGAAATAAGTGGTGAGACATTAGCTGAAAAATACTTGGTAAAAAATACAGCTTGCTACAGATGTCCAATAGCTTGTGGTAGATATGTAAAAATGGATGATCAAGAAGTTGGTGGACCTGAGTATGAAACTCTATGGGCATTTGGTTCCGACTGTGGTCTTGATGATATGAAAGCTATAATTAAAGCTAACCACTGGTGTAATGAATTAGGTATTGATACTATTTCTACTGGTTCAACAATTGCAGCAGCTATAGAACTTCATGAAAAAGGATATATTAAAGATGAAGAACTTGATGGATTGAAACTTGAATTTGGCAACGGAGCTTCAATTGCTGAATGGGTTAAAAGAATGGGACATAGAGAAGGCCTTGGAGATAAAATGGCTGATGGTTCTTACAGATTAGCTGATGGTTACGGAAAGCCTGAATTTTCTATGTCAGTTAAAAAATTAGAAATGCCTGCTTACGACCCAAGAGGAGTACAAGGACAGGGACTAACATATGCAACTTCTAATAGAGGTGGATGTCACGTTAGAGGATACTTAGTATCACCTGAAATCTTAGGACTTCCAGAGCAGCTTGACAGACTATCATCAGAAGGAAAAGGAACTTGGGGTAAAATCTTCCAAGACTTGACTGCATCTATAGACTCTCTTGGAATGTGCTTATTTACATCCTTCGCTTTAGGAGCAGAAGATTATGCTGACTACTACAATGCTATATGCGGTACTGACCATGATGCTAATTCAATCTTAGAAGCAGGAGATAGAATTTACAATATAGAAAAATTATTCAACCTTGAGGCAGGAATAAAGCCAGAAGAAGATACTCTACCTAAGAGACTTTTAGAAGATCCAATACCTGAAGGACCATCAAAAGGTAATGTAAGTAAACTTAGCGAAATGCTTCCTAAGTACTATGCAGAAAGAGGATGGACTAAAGAAGGTATACCTACTGATGAAAAATTAAAGGCACTTGGTTTAAAATAATTAATTGGAGTTGATATATTGAATGTAGAAGTGAGGCTATTTGCCACCTTTAGAAATGGAAGATTTAAAAAGAAAAATATTGAAATTGTTGAAAATGAAACTAAGGTTAAGGATTTGTTGAATGAACTGGGAATCAAAGAGGAAGAAGTAGCCTTAATAATTGTAAACGGAATACATTCAAATGTTGATAGGAAATTGGAAGAGGGAGATACTTTAGCCCTCTTTCCTCCTGTTGCAGGAGGGTAGACGTTTACAATTCTATAAAATGTAGTAATTAATTAAAAAAATTAGGAGATAAGTTTACTTAACTTTTATCTCCTAATTTTTATTTTATATTTATTCTGAAGGTGATTTCCTATGCTTTGTATTTTGCTCATAAATGTATCCTGCATTTAGAAGTTTTGCTTCTTGAAAAGGTCCTGCTGTAAAAGTAATACCTACAGGTTCTCCTGTTGACCTAAAACCAGCAGGAACACAAAGGGCTGGGTAACCTGCATATGCATAAACTAAAGAAAAATTATTGCTTAAAGACAATAATATATCATATTCTTCTAATTTTTCATCTATTGCATTTTGACAAATTTGTCTATCTCTTTTTAGAATTTTTTTATACTCATCTTTTTTAATTTTGGTGAAAGCTGATTTTTGAATTAAATCGTGGCCGTAGGGAGCTCTATTTTTAATATCTTCGTTATTAAACTCCCAAATATCTACTAATTCATTAGGCATATCTTTAGATTGTTCTATTTCTTTTAGGTATTCCTTTATGCTTTCTTTAAATTCATATTCAAGAATGGATCCCATATCTACTTCAAAAGATTCACTCTTAATTTTTGTATATTCAACTTGAAATCCCATGTTTTTTAAATCATCCATGGCCTTATTTAGTATTGCTTTATCTTCATCTCTTAAAATTGAGTTTGCTTTGCCAAGGTAATTTTTCTTTTCATCCTTTAGTACTACTCCGATTTTTAAATTATCATTATCTAAGTTGAGATTTTTATAAAAATCATCATCTTTAAAATCTTCATTTCCAGTAAGTAAATATGTGAGTAATGCAGCATCTTCTACAAATTTAGTCATAGGTCCTGCTGTATCAAAAGAAGGCGCTATAGGAATTATTCTATCAGATTCCCATAAACCTAATGTTGGTTTAAGCCCTACTACATTATTTTGGTTGGATGGATATACTATAGAACCACAGGTTTCGCTGCCGAGGGTAGCTGCAGCCAGGTTTAATGCCGTGGTTACGGCTGAGCCGGAGCTTGAACCTCCAACATCAAATTTCCCATACGGGTTTTTGGTTTGACCACCTAATGCAGAATAACCACATACTCCTTCTGATGACATGTAATAAGCCCATTCACTCATGTTGGCTTTCCCTATTATTATAGCATCTTTTTCCTTAATTCTTTTTACAATAGGAGAATCTTCTACAACTTTGCTTTTCTGTAATATGACGGACCCTGCTGAATTATGCATTTTATCTTTTGTACCTATATTGTCTTTCAGTATTATAGGTATTCCAGATATAGGTGATTTAATATTTCCTTCTTGCCTTTTTTTATCTACTTTTCTTGCAATATAAAGGGCATCAGGATTTAGCTCTATCAAAGCATTGTATTTTGATGAATAATCATTTATTCTCTTTAAGTAAAAAAGAACAAGTTCTTCTACTGTAAAAATATTTTTCTTTAAATAATTTTGGATTTCTCTGATAGTTTTTTCTATTATGTATTTTTTAAGTTCTTGATGTCTTTTCTCTGTATAATTATCTAATTCTGCTTTGAAAGGAGAAAAATCCAAATTTTGTTTGTATTTAGTTTTCATTTCCATATCATACTGTCTTATAATCTGATTATTAAAAAGTTCTAAATCTTTTTTAGACAACGACATCATCTCCTTTGTTTTTTATATTATATCATATATTTTATTTTTTTAAATTTAATGCTATAATTAAAATTGAATTGAAAAGGAGCTATTATGAAATACATACTTGTAACTGGCGGAGCTGGATTTGTTGGTTCTAATTTTATCCGATACATTTTTGAAAATTATGAGGATTACTATATTATAAATCTCGACAAATTAACCTACGCTGGGAGTTTAGATAATATTAAAATAATAGATAAGAATAGATATGATTTTTATAAAGGTGATATTAGAAATTTTGAAATTGTTGATAGTATATTTAAAAAATATCCTATTGACTATGTTGCAAATTTTGCAGCGGAATCCCACGTAGATAGAAGCTTGAAAAATCCTCAGATATTTTTAAAAACTAATATTTTAGGTGTTCAAAACCTTTTGGAAGTATGTTTAAAAAATTGGAAAAATAATTTTGGGAATAAAAAATTTTTGCAGATTTCTACGGATGAGGTGTATGGTGATAGATACGGGTTGTCATGGGCGGAGGAAAAAACTATTCTAAATCCAAGTAGTCCATACTCAGCTTCAAAGGTTTCGGGGGAAATGATATTAAAAGCTTACGGAAAAAGTTTTGGACTACCTTACAATATAGTTAGATCTTCTAATAACTACGGACCAAATCAATATAAAGAGAAACTTATTCCTCTAGTTATAAATAAACTTATGGTAAGAGATAAAATTCCTTTATATGGGGATGGAAAGCAAAAAAGGGATTGGATTTATGTAGAAGATAACTGTAGGGGAATAATGGAAGTTCTCTTAAAAGGAGATAGGAAAGAAGTATATAATATCGGTACGGGAAAATTAATTGAAAATGTTAAACTTATAAAGATTTTAATAGAAAAGCTTAGTGAAAAAATGGAAGACAGTAAAATAAATAATGGGTTGATTGAATTTGTGGAAGACAGACCTGGACATGATAGAGAATATAAGATCAACTGCAGAAAAATTAAAGAAAATTTAAATTGGAAATATACAGTTGAATTAAAAGATGGAATTGAAAAAACCATAGATTATTACTTAAACAAATAGAACACAGGGGAACTGTGTTCTATTTTTATTTACATTCTTCCTCGTTCATACTGGTCAGGCCAAGGAATGTCTATGTTTAAATTACTAATTATATTTAGGACAAAATAAGGGTCTCTGAGTAGTTTTCTACCCATATAAACCATATCTCCCCGGTTATTGTTGACAATTTCTTCAGCGAGATGCCAATCGGTAACTAATCCTCCAGCTATAACAGGAAGTTTTGTTTTTTCCTTAATTATTCTTGCTGGTTCAAGTTGGTATCCTGGATAAGGTTTAATTTTAGTATATATTACTCCACCAGAGCTTACATTTATAATATCGATACCTTTATCCTTTGCCATATTTATAATTTCTGCTATATTTTCTGTTGTATTTCCTTTTTTAGAATATTCTAAAGAGGATACTCTTAAGGTAATTGGTTTTTCTTTCGGCCATTCTTTTGTAACTTCTTCCAGTACTTCTTTTAAGAATCTAGCTCTATTTCCTATAGAGCCCCCGTATTTGTCACTTCTTTGGTTTGTTAAGGGGGATATAAATTCATTTATAAGATAGCCATGTGCTCCGTGGATTTCAATCAAATCAAATCCTGCTCTGTGAGCTCTTTTAGCGGCTTTTTTAAATTCTGTTTTTATTCTTTTTATGTCTTCTAAGTTCATTTCTTTAGGTACACGATAGTCTTTATTAAAACTTATTGGGCTGGGGGCATAAATTTCATCTTTTGTTGATTCGGACTTCCTACCTGCGTGGGCTAATTGGATTCCTATTTTTCCACCATTTTCATGTACTCCATCTACTATTTTCTTTAAACCCTCGACGTGTTCATCAGACCATATGCCCAGGTCATTTTTGGATATTCTTCCAGACGGTTCTACTGCAGCAGCTTCAACTATTATTAATCCTACTCCTCCTACAGCACGTGTAGAATAGTGAGTTGTATGCCATGGGGTTGAAAACCCATCTTCTTTTGCTGAATACATGCACATAGGCGGCATTACGATTCTGTTTTTTAATTCTAAATTTCTAATTTTAATCTTTTCAAATAATTTCAAAATATTTCCTCCTTCAAGAGTCATTATTATAAGTTTACCCAATTTTATAAAGGTTATACTTTAGGAAACATTTTTAAAGTAGCTCATTATATTTGTATGATTGATTTTGTGAGAGCTGTAATTAAAGAATTCAAAGGTTTTATCCAAGGTATATCCACCTAAAACTGTAGTGATAATTGTTCCTATTCCTACAGTTCCACCGAGCAGCCATCCTATTATAAAAACCGTTGCTTCAATTGACGTTTTTACTACAGTAACACTTTTCCCTGTTATTTTTACTAAACCTATCATTAGACCATCTCTTGGTCCAGCTCCTGCATTGCAACTTAAATAAATATAGATACCCAGGTTAAATATCAGTAGGGAGATAATTATTAGTATAATATCTATAAATATATTACCGGAAACGTAGTATAAATGGTATCTTTCTCCCAGGTTTATAAAGAAACCTATAAAAACAGCATTAAGAATAGTAGCGTATCCTGGATATATTTTCATAAATATGCTCAACAAAATTATAGCTATACTTACAATTTGGGAAGCTGTACCAAAAGGTATACCTGTTTGATGAGTAATACCTTGATTAAATGTACTCCAGGCATTCATACCTAAATTTATGCTTTTTATCCAGTTGAGGCTTAATCCAATTATAATATATGCTAAGATTTGTTGGGGGGTTTTTTTCAAATCCTTTAGTATTAGTTGTTTATTCATTTTATCACTCCAAACAATATAAATTATAGCATATTTTTCTTCCCTAGTCTTCTTAATTTAGAATTTAACGAAATATTGGATTTAGATCTTTCGGTATTTAACCATATTTTCAGTATCAAAGATTTCTGTTGCTAGTTCAGGATTTTTTTCTTTAGCTAATTTTGAATATTTTTCTAATGATTTTTTATCCTTGTTTCCGTAATGCATAGTTACAGGTCCTTTTATACATCCTCCTTCGCAGGCCATAGCTTCTATAAAGTTACCATTTAATTTGCCAACTTTAGCCATAGATAGGGCTTTTTTTGTTTCGGTAATTCCACTACATATTACCGGTTTAAATTCTATATCTTCGGACTTAATTTTAATATAATTTTTAATAGCTTCAGCAACTCCACCTGATGCTGCAAATCCTCTTCCTAATTCTGTAGAATTATTCAATGGTTTTGGATTGAGATTTTCAAAATTAATATTTTTAGAATCTAACATTGCTGATAGTTCTTCAAAGGTTAGAACATAATCGGTAATACCTTTGATATCTTCAGAATTTTTTTCTCCTTTTTTTGCAATACAAGGGCCTATAAATACTACTTTTGAAGTACTGTCCATATTTTTAATTATTTGGCTAATTGCAATCATTGGTGAAATTGTAGAGGATATATTTTGTTTTTCTTCAGGGAATTTTTTGTTTGCATAGTTTAAATAAGAAGGACAGCAAGATGTAGTCATATATTCGTGATTTTCCATATGGGATTTAAATTCTTCGGTTTCCCATATAGTTACTAAATCAGCTCCTAAAGATACTTCTACGACATCTTTAAATCCCAATATTTTCAGTCCTTTTACTACCTTTTCCAATTCAATATAGTCGAATTGAGTGGAAAAAGAAGGGGCTAAAACGGCGTATAAGTTGTAATTTTCTTTTTCTTTAGATTTGTTTAGCTCTTTAATCACATCTACTATTTCTGATTTGTCCTGAATAGCTCCAAAAGGACATTGGTAGACACAAGCACCGCATTGTATACAATCTTCAAAGGATATAGTTGCTTTTTTCATTTCATTTATACTTATGGCATTAGTTGGACAAGCTCTTTGACATGGTCTCATAGTGTCTATTATAGAATTATATGGACAAGCTTTTTTACACTTACCGCATTCTATACACTTAGAATAATCAATATGTGCTTTCTGATTTCTTATATAAATTGCATTTTTTGGACAGGATAAAGCACATCTGTGAGATAGACAACCTCTACAGGATTCCGTGATAGTAAATCTATTTGTAGGGCACTGGTCACAAGCAGAATCTAATACTTCAACTAAATTAGGGTTATTTTTATTTCCACCTAAAGCCATTTGAATTCTTTCGGCGCTTACGGCTCTTTCATGATATACACAGCATCTAAATCTTGGGTTAGGTCCTTGGTTTACAATGTTGGGGATGTCTAGTATATGTTGTTCTAAGGTATTGCTGAAAGCATATTCAGATACTTTCTTTAGTATTTCATATTTTACTAATTGAACTTGATTTTCAAATTTTCTCATAAATAACTCCTTATATATATCTAATGTTAATATTTTTACCTAAAGACTTTAATAAATTACATATTTTTCCTACAATGTTTAGTTTAATACTTAAATCAATAGGCAGGTCTGGATTTTGGTGTGCTGGGTTTACAGCCCTTCCAAACCACATATTAATGTGCGTTGATTCTTCCAAAAGAATTTTCATTAGCAATGTGGCTCCGTCTTTTTTGTCTAAGGATATTTCTTCTATAGATTTGGAATAATATTCTAATTTATTAAGAAGTTTTTTTAAAGTTAGGATACCTTCTGTTACTAGGTCTAATCCAGGTATATTTCCTATTGGTGGAACTTCAGGATCTATGTAATCAAAAGAAGTGGTTATATCTTTTTCCATTTCTCTTGAGAAAATATTTGCAGCTGTTCCTCCACAGATTATCTTTTTCCCTTTTTGAGATAAAAATTTCTTCACAACTTCCTTGTCTTCCTGGGCATTTTTAGGTGGTCCAGTAAAAATGTTTGTGATTTCAGGTTTTCTTACTTTTAGAGTAACTGAAGTGGCATCATCCCCAGGATTACCACCATAGAGATTGCTGCAGGTATCAATAAGCCTTCGGTTATAAGTTTCGGAATTTCTAATATTTTGTTTTTTTAAATAATCTGATACGTGATTCCATTCCCAACCGTGATTCAATATTCTTCCTAGGCCTGCATGGATTACTCCATCTGAAACTAAGGTTAGGGTATCCCCTATCATTAACTCTACTTTTGAAAATTTTACAATTTTATCTCCGAATTTCACAATTTCACAGGGTAAGTCTATAATTTCTCCATTTCGTTTATAAAATATTGGAGGATTATCATATTGGATAATAGAAGCTTTTCTATCTTTGGTTATATCTATAACAGCAAGAGTAGAGTAGGCTATTTTTCTTAGATGACAAACTGGAAGAGTATCCATTACTGTATGTATGGTCTCTTCTACTGAACTTCCTTTCTGAAGCATTGTTCCGGCTATTTTAGTTGTAAGGGTTGATAATATATTTGCTTTAACACCGCTTCCTAAACCGTCGGCTAAAACTATTGTCAACCTATTTTTGGAATTAAATATTTCAACATTATCACCGCATAGTTCTTCGCCTTGTTTATTTAAGGAGTGTTTAGCTATATCGTAAAATACGTCTTTAGATTCCATAATCATCATCTTCTTTAAGAACTATTTCTTTCAATTTGTTTAAATTAACTTTTGTTTCGGCTGTTGTTTCACCTAACAAAGAGGCTATTTCTTGAGCGGCTCTCATTTGTTCGTTAATTACTTCTTGACAAATCTTTAAAGTTCGACCTTTTACTATAGATAGTTCTTCTTTGTTTTTTTCGTTGGTTGTAATATCTGTTAGTATTGTTACGATTACATCATCAGATTCAATATAGATTAAATTAATAAAAAAAACTTTATCTATTTCTTTAAACCTTTCTTTTAAACCTGTAATGTTGGTTTTATTTTTGAAAACTTTATTAAAAATATCATCCTTTATGTACCTTCCTACATCGCAGCCTTTTATATTAGAGTTATTTTTATTGAATACTTTACTAAAAGCTGGGTTGTAGTCTAAAATATTCATATTTCTATCTAGAATCAAAATTAAATTCGGAGTGTTATCGAATATTATAGATTGAAGACTTTCAGCCTTAGACCTTAAATAAGGCATGCACATTGAAATGTCTGAAAATCCATAAAAACTAGCTTCGGCCTTGTCCATACAAGATTTGTAACCACAAGCTCCGCAGTTTAGATAATCTTTTTCTTCAAATTTGTTAATTTTTTTTAGTATATCCTCTAATTCTTTTAAAGAGGGAGTTTTTTGATTTATCATTTTATTTTTAAAACTTCTTTTAAAGTTATAATTATGTTGTTCATTGTAGGTATCTGTTGTTTCTTCCTTTGATTTTGATATATAGTTTTTCATTCTATCTATTTTTTCAAAAAAGCTTGTGTCTTTATCAGGATAGTCAGGTCCATTTATGCAACTTCCTTGGCAAATGTTCAATTCTATTAGAAGCTCTTTAAACTTACCATTAGATAAATCTTCCATTATATCTTTACACTGATCGACGCCGTGGACTTTTATATAATCATAGTCTATATTTTCTGCACACCTAGAAATAGCACCCATAGGATATTCTTTGCCGTGTTTATTTGTACCAGCATCAAAATCTAATGGATTTAGTTTGTTAATATCTATATCTTCTTTTTTCATCCAATTAGATAGTTCATGAAAGGTTAAAACACCGTCTATATATCCGGATAACTCTTTTGATTCAGCTTTTTTTGCTAAACAAGGACCAATGAAAACAACCTTAGTATCAGGTCCATATTTAGCCTTGATAATTTGTCCGTGAGCCAACATAGGAGATACTACAGGAAGCATAGTTTTGATTTGGTCTGGATAGTACATTTCTACAAAATAATTAGCTGCAGGGCAGCAAGTCGTTATAGCGATAGATTCCTTCCAGCTTTTAAGAACATCAATATATTTTTTGCTTATTTCTTGGGCACCTAATCCGGTTTCTTCCACAATATCAAATCCTAGAACTTTTAATCCGGCAACTATTTTTAGAGGTTCTTGCGTATTAAAAGCCGAAGCAAAAGATGGTGCTAAAGATACAGCTACTTTATCTGTAGTATTTATCATATGTTTAACTTTTAAAATATCTGAATGTATAGTAAGGGCATCTTGAGGACATAACTGCTGACAAACTCCGCACTTAATACACATATCATCTATTATTTTTCTATTGCGTTGATTAAAAGATATTGCCTTTGTAGGACAAGCTCTTAGACATTTAAAACATTCATCACACTTTTCTTTATCAAAATCTATAAATTTCATAATTATACTACCTTAACTTGTTTTTGTATTATATTTTCTAAAAAGTTTTCTGCTGATTCCGGTGAAACAGAATATACTGTATCATTTACTTTAACTGAAACTAAATCTGAACATTCTCCCAAGCAAAAGGAAGACTTCAAAGTAATATGACAATTTGGATTTCTTTCTATAACTTTTTGAAATTTTTTAATAACTTCGTAAGAGCCTTTAAGATGACAAGCGCTGCCTACACAAATATAAATATCCATGGATTACCTCCTTATATAATAGAATGAGAACACATTATACTATATCGTTAAAATATTATCAATACATATACTTATTAAAAATTATTAAATAATTATAAAATTTACAAAAAAATACGTTATTTTATTAACGATAAAAATATTAATAAAATATTAATAGCACATACATATATTGAAATTTCAGTACTTTAGAAGATTATTTGTAATCGTTCACAAAAAAGACTTGAAATATATCCAAAATACCCCTATAATATAGTTAATTAATTAACAAGTAGGAGGTTATTTAAAAATAGCTTTATAACACAAAAAACCTTATCAATTCCATGATAATAGCTAAAAAATTTAATGATATGATAAAACCTAAATTACAGGAGGATGAAAATGAACTATAATTTAACAGAAGAACAAAAATTACTTAAAAAACTATACAAAGAATTCACAGTAAATGAAGTTGAACCTATTGCGGCAGAAATAGATGAAGAAGAAAGATTTCCTGCTGAAACTGTAGAAAAAATGAAAAATAACGGAATGTTAGGTATACCATTTCCTAAAAAATATGGAGGCCAAGGTGGAGATATTTTAGCATATATAATGCTGGTAGAAGAATTATCAAAAGCTTGCGGAACTACAGGAGTCGTACTTTCAGCACATACTTCCCTATGCTGCGGACCTATATATGAATTTGGGACTGAGGACCAAAAGCAAAAATATTTAGTACCTTTAGCAAAAGGAGAAAAACTAGGTGCCTTCGGCTTAACAGAAGCAAATGCCGGAACAGATGCTGCAGGACAGCAAACAAAAGCAGTTTTAGATGGGGATCACTATATTTTAAACGGATCCAAAATATTTATTACAAATGCAGCAAATGCAGATGTATTTATCGTGATGGCTATGACTGATAAGAGCAAAGGAACTAGAGGCATATCAGCCTTTATAGTGGAAAAAGAATATGAAGGCTTTACTATAGGAAAAAAAGAATTAAAAATGGGTATAAAAGGTTCAGCAACCTGTGAGCTTATATTTGAAAATGTAAAAGTACCTAAAGAAAATATACTTGGGAAAGAAGGAAAAGGATTTTCAATAGCAATGAAAACCTTAGACGGAGGAAGAATTGGTATAGCTGCACAGGCCCTGGGATTAGCTCAAGGAGCAATAGATGAAGCTGTTAAATATGTAAAAGAAAGAAAGCAGTTTGGAAGACCTATATCAAAATTTCAAAACACCCAATTCCAATTAGCAGATATGCAAACAAAAGTAGATGCAGCAAGATTGCTAGTTTACAGAGCTGCCTTCAATAAAGATAGTAGAATTCCTTACAGCAATGAAGCAGCTATGGCCAAGTTATTTGCTTCAGAAACAGCGATGGAAGTAACAAATAAAGCGGTGCAACTTCACGGAGGATATGGATATACAAGAGAGTATCCTGTGGAAAGAATGATGAGAGACGCTAAGATTACAGAAATATATGAAGGAACATCCGAAGTAATGAAAATGGTTGTTTCCGCAAATATGCTATAGGAGGATAAAGAAATGAAAATAATAGTATGTATTAAACAAGTTCCGGACACTACTGAGGTTAGGTTAAATCCGGAAACAGGAACTCTAATAAGAGAAGGAGTACCAAGTATAATTAACCCTGATGACAAATGTGGTTTAGAAGCTGCCTTAGTATTAAAAGATAAATATGATGCTCATGTAACAGTTTTGACAATGGGACCACCTCAAGCAGACTTTGCCCTAAAAGAAGCTTTGGCTATGGGTGCTGATGAGGCGATTTTAATGACGGACAGAGCTTTCGCAGGAGCAGATACTTGGTCTACGTCGTTGACCCTGGCAAAAGCTCTAGAGAAGATGGAATACGACCTTATAATAGCAGGTAGACAGGCAATAGATGGGGATACTGCTCAGGTTGGACCGGAATTAGCAGAACATTTACAAATTCCCCATGTAAGTTATGTAGAAGCTTTAGAAAAAGACGAAAAAAGTTTAATATTAAAACGAAGATTTGAAAATGGATATCATAAGGTTAAAGTAAAGACACCTTGTCTTATTACAACCCTTAGTGAAATGAATAGACCGAGATATATGAAGGTTGGATTAATATACGATGCTCATAGAGAAAAAGAAATAAAAAAACTGACCTTCGATGATTTAGACATAAAAAAAGAAGAAATAGGACTTAAAGGTTCTCCAACAAAGGTAAAAAAATCATTTACTAAAGGAGCTAAGACAGCTGGTAAATTGTATAAGGATTTAGATGAAAAAGAAGCAGCAAAGTTGATAGTTGAAAAATTAAAAGAAAAATTTATTATATAAAGGAGGGGAAACTATGAAAAATAAAGATTACAGAGGAGTATTTGTATTCGTTGAACAGAAAAACAAAGAAATAGAAAATGTATCTCTTGAATTAATAGGTGAAGGTAAAAAACTTGCTCAAGAGTTAAAGCAGAAAGTAACAGCTGTTGTATTAGGAAAGGGTGTAAAAGAAATAGAAAAACTTGGCTACTACGGAGCTGATAATATAATATATGTAGAAAATGAAGATTTAGATATATATATGACGGAGCCTTATACAAAAGCACTTAAAGAAGTAATAGAAGATAAAAAACCTGAAATAGTACTATTTGGTGCAACGGCTATAGGTAGAGATGTAGCGCCGAGACTTGCTGGAAGAATACATACAGGACTTACAGCTGATTGTACAAAACTGGAGATAAACGAAGAAAACAGTGATTTAATGATGACAAGACCTGCTTTTGGTGGAAATATAATGGCAACTATAGAGTGTCCAGATCACAGACCACAAATGGCAACAGTAAGACCGGGAGTTATGCAGAAAGAGGAAAAAGATACAACGAAAAAAGTTGAAATAGAGAAATTTGCAGTAGATATAGAAGAAAAGGACAAAACCTACGAAATACTTGAGGTAGTAGAAGAAAAATCTAATAAAATAGATATCCAGGAAGCTAATATTCTTGTCTCTGGAGGCAGAGGAGTAGGAAATTCTGATAACTTTAGTCTACTTGAAGAAACAGCTCAAATATTAGGAGGGGTAGTATCATCTTCTAGAGCTGCCGTAGATTCCGACTGGATGCCTAAGGAAGTTCAGGTTGGACAGACGGGAAAAACTGTAAGACCGGATTTATATATTGCCTGCGGTATTTCAGGAGCTATTCAGCACCTGGCGGGAATGGAAGAGTCGGAATTTATAGTTGCAATTAATAAAGACGAAACTGCACCTATATTTGAATCTTCAGATGTGGGTATAGTAGGAGATTTAAACAAAGTGATTCCAGCTTTAAATGCAGAGCTTAGAAAACTAAAAATAGAAAAAGAATCTTTATAAAAAACAATAAGCTAATATTCAATATATAGGAATCCCTTTAAAAAGGGGTTCTTTTTTTAAGTTCATATTTTCTACATAATTCAACTGTATATTTAAATCAAAGAAAAAGAAAAATCTTTATGTTTGTGATAGCAAATTAGGGGGAACAATGTTTACATTTAAAATATAATTATTATTTTCTTTGAAATGGGTATATAATATAACAGAAATCATTTATAATTCATATATTATTTTTAAAGAAAAGAGGTATAAAATGAAAAAAATATTTAAAAAGATCAATACTTTTTTGTCCCTTGTGGGTATTGCATTTTCAGCATATTTAGCTGTAAGAAATTTGATTCAACCTGGATACTGTCCAAGCTTTTTTGGAATTCCAGCCTGTTATCTTGTACTTGTAGCCTTTCTACTTGTATTTTTATCAACAAGAATGGAAAAGGGTGCTGCTATTGTATTTGTTCCCGGAGG
>JAWOEG010000063.1:0-8506 GCA_046482875.1 Eubacteriales bacterium
AGAGATAATATAGTTGGTGTGATTCCTGAAGGAAATGATGAATACTTTATTTTAACTCAGGGAAATGAACCTGATTACGTAGTAGATTATGTAAAAAATCTTGTAACTTTTGATCATTATGATATTAATCTAAAAGATAGCCAGGCTGAAATAGTTGACTACGGCAGAGATATACCACCATTAAAAAGATTGATGGTAAATGTGGCAATAATATTTACCTCAGTATTAGGTGGGATGATAATTGCCTTAAATATTGTTGAAGAAAAAACCGATAATACTATAAGTGCAATAAACCTATCACCGGTATCAAGACTAGGATTCATAGCAGGAAAAAGTATGATTGGTGTTTTCGTTCCTATAGTAGGTACCTTTCTAATGATTTTTATTACAGGATTTAGAGATATAAATTATTTCCATGCCTTTTTAATGGTAGGAACATCCTGTATTATAAGTATTATGGTTGGTTTTATTGAAGGTATAAATAATGATGATGTAATGAATGCAGCAGGAAATATGAAGATGCTTTTTTTACCTTTATTTGGAAGTATAGCAGGAGAAGAACTTTTAGCTGATAAGTGGCAACCTTTTTTCTACTGGATACCATTTTACTGGACCTACAAAGGGAATAAATTAGTCTTATCTAACAGCGGTACTTGGGTAGATATAATAAAATATTCAGGTATAGTATTGGGGATAAGTATAATTGCGTTTATAGTTTTAGCACCAAAAATAAGAAAAGGATTAGAATAAAAAAGGAGGATCAAGTTATGAAAATATGGGGTATTTTAGCTATTGTATATTCGGTAGCAGTGGTTGTAATTGCAGTTGTAAAGCCTGAGAAAATTTGGAATATGAAAAAAATTGAACTCTTCAAAAAAGTCTTAGGAGATCGAGGAACAGAAATATTTTTCTACATATGGGCTGTAGGCTTTGTCGTATTAGGTGTATGGCTTTTAACTAAATAATTTTGTATTAAACTCCTAAAGTAAAAGTATATACATAAATAATTACTTCAGGAGTTTTTTTAGAAATACAGGATTACTGGTATACAAGTCCTTTTTTGTGTTATAATTTAAAATATATACTAATTCAGAGGATGGATAAAATGGACATAGAGAAAATAAAAAAAATACTAAAAAATAAAAAGCGTGAGCCTCTTGATATAGAAATATATCATGCAGTTTTACTACCATTAATAAATATAGATAATGAATTGCATCTAATTTATGAAGTTAGAGCTAAGCATATGAAAAGTCAACCTGGTGAAGTATCTTTCCCCGGGGGAAGGGTAGAAGTTGAAGAAAACTTTAAAGAAGCAGCAGTTAGAGAAACCTATGAAGAGATAGGAGTAAAGAAAGAAAATATAAAATTAATAGGAGAGCTTGATTACCTAACAAGCACCGGAAACTTTATTTTGTATCCCTACGTTGGAGAGATAGTTAATACTAAATTAGAGGATTTAAAGCTTAATCCTGACGAAGTTGATAAGATATTTACGGTTCCTTTAAATTTTTTCTGTAAAAATGAGCCGGAGATATACGAAATAAAATACGAGCCAAACTTTAAAGATGATTTTCCCTTTCATAAAATTCAAAATGGGAAAAAATACAATTGGAGAAATATGAAATACCCGGTTTACTTTTTTGAATACGAAGGAAATATAATATGGGGATTAACGGCAAAAATTACGAACAACTTCATTCAATACTTAATGAAAAATAAGTAGCAAGGAGTGATTAAAATAGATACTATATTTAAAGTAGAGAATTTAAGTAAACATTATCAGATGGGTGAAATAACTGTAAAAGCACTTCGAGAGGCTAATTTTGAAATATATAAAGGTGAATTTATTGTTGTGTTAGGTCCCAGCGGTTCGGGGAAAAGTACTCTTTTAAATATTCTCGGTGGAATGGACACTCCAACAGAAGGTAGGGTGTTTTTTGAAGATAGAGAAATAACCAATCTTAATGAAAAAGAACTTACTTTGTACAGAAGAAATGAGGTTGGCTTTATATTTCAATTTTACAATCTTATGGGAAATCTGACTGCCAGAGAAAATGTGGAACTTGCAGTAGAAATTTGTGAAGATACAATGGATATAGATGAGGTGCTTGAATCTGTAGGTCTTTTAGAAAGAGCAGACCATTTTCCATCTCAGATGAGTGGAGGAGAGCAACAAAGAGTAGCTATAGCAAGAGCTGCTGCAAAAAACCCTAAAGTCCTTCTTTGCGACGAACCAACAGGTGCTCTTGATTATGAGACAGGTATATCCATACTTAGGGTACTGAAAAAAATAAACAAACAATACAACAGGACGGTAGCAGTAATTACTCACAATGCTTCTATTGCAGAAATAGCTGACAGGGTAATAAAAATGAGAAGTGGAAAAATTACAGAATACTATAAAAACGATAATCCTTTAGATCCAGAAAGGATTGAATGATAATGAAGAAGTTAAACGTTAGATTACTAAGAAACATAAAAAATTCTAAGGGCCAGTTTGTATCTATATTAGCAGTTGTAATAACTGGACTGTTTATTTTTGTTGCAATGAATAATGCTTCTACTAATTTACGAACTTCCTTAGAAGAATACTATGAAATAACCAATTTTGCTGATGCTTATGTAGATGTAATGAAAATTCCAGACACCAAAGTAAAAGAAATCATCGGGAAAGAAAATATAGTTAATGCAGAAGCTAGAGTAGTTATGGATGTACCATTTATAACAGAAAATAAGGATGAGAAGGTTAATGTAAGAACCATAAGTGTAGGTGAATCAAGTAATAAAATTAATAAGCTCTATATGGAAGAAGGTAAGAGGGATTTAGGACCAAAGGATTGCATAGTTATAGGTCAATTTGCAAGAGCTAGAGGAATCGAAGTTGGAGATAGAATAAGTATTCAGCTAAGCGGCAGAAAATATGAATTAAATGTTGTAGGGATAGCTATTAGTCCTGAATACACATATCTTGTAGAAAATGAACAGTCTTTTATGCCTAGACCGGAAAAATTTGGTATTGTTTATGTAGAAAAGGATTACTTAAAGACAATATCAAACTTCTCTAATAGTTCAAATGATGTTATTTTAACAGTTGATGAAGAAAGTGACTTTGAAGGCCTTAAGGACTATATAGAAGATAATTGGGAAAATTACGGTGTAAGAAGAGTAATAGAAAAAGAAAATCAACTAAGCAATAATATGATGTACCAGGAAATAAACGGCCTAGAACAAATATCAGGTACTGTTCCAATTATATTTTTAGTAGTTGCAGGAATAATTTTAGCTTCTATGATGTCAAAAAATGTTAAAAACGACAGGACTACAATAGGTATATTTAAAGCATTGGGATATACTAATAAAAGCATACTGATGCACTATATAAAATATGCCCTTGTAATAGGAATTATTGGAGGAATAGTAGGAACTTTATTAGGTACATTGCTTTCTGGATTTATGACTAATATGTATACTGAGTTTTTTGCTTTACCTCTTTTAAAAATCCAAATATATCCAATGAATATAGTAATAGCGGCTTTACTATCATCACTATTTTGTTCTGCAGCAGGGCTTTGGGGTGCTAAGGATATTTTAAAAATTTCTCCAGCTCAGTCAATGAGAAGAGAAACACCAAAATCAGGACACAGAATATTAATTGAAAAAGTTAAATTTATTTGGAATAAGGTTACTTTTACCTGGAAAATTGTAATAAGAAATATTTTTAGAGAAAAGAAAAAGTTTATTTTTATAAGTTTAGGTGCAGCTTTTACAGTTGCAATGATGATGACAACACTATGGATGTGGATATTATTCGACGACATGTTTAATGTTTACTATGGTGAATTTATGTCTATGGATTACGACATTTCTTTTAGCAAAACTGTATCTGAAGATAGTATAAAAGATTTAGAGAAGTTAATTGAATCTGATAGGATTGAACCAAATATTAAAATACCTTTTGAATTAAGAAATGGAAAAGAAAAAAAAGTAGTAAATATAATAGGTATAAAAAAAGATACAGAAATGTACAGATTTAAAGACTCTAATGACAATCCTGTTTATATACAAGATGATGGAATTTTGATTTCTTCTAATTTAGCGAAAGCTCTGAATGTAAACATTGGAGAAAAAATTCTCATACATAATTTCTTGCCAAATAAAAATGATAGATATGTAGAAGTTAAAGGAATAGTCAGTCAAGCCTTTGGAATTAACGGATACATGGATTTAGATTATATGGAAAAAATCTTAGTTGATTATAATGCTGTTAATGGAGCTTATGTAAAATCAGATGCTAATATAATTCCCGAACTAGAGAATATTAAAAATATAAATTCAGTAATGTCTACTGAAGAAATGGTTTCGATTTTCTATGATTATATAGATTTGATGATAATAGAAACAGCATTTTTGCTTATTTTTTCCGGAACATTGGGGTTTGTAATCATATACTCTATGTCCGTAATGAGTATTAATGAAAGAAAAATGGAATTTTCTTCCTTAAGAGTTTTAGGCTTTGGGAAAAATGAAATTTTTGGAATAATTTCAAAAGAAAATGCTTTAATGTCAATAATAGGTATAATATACGGTATACCTTTGGGAATGACATTTATTGAATCTATAGGAAATGTTTTTACTACGGATCTATATACCTTAGATCAACCAATAGGCATAACACAAATAATTTTAAGTATAGTATTTACAGTGATTTGTTTGACGGCGGCTCAACTTGCAACCTACAGAAAGATTAGTAGACTTGATTTTATAGAAGCATTAAAAAGTAGAACTACCTAAGAAATGGAGGAATAAGTAATGAAAAAGAAATTAATAATTGGAATAATAATACTGGTCGTTGTTGCAGCAGCAGGTTTATACTATTTTACACAAGGTACAGATGGAGAAGATTATGAGACGGCTTTAGCTGAAATAGGAAGCATAGAAAAGCATATTGAAGAAATAGGTGAAATAGCTTCTGAAAATATAAGAAGCTACTATGGAAATGGTGCTAATGAAATTGATAATTTAAATGTCGAAATTGGGGATATAGTTAATGAAGGAGAATTACTATTAGAATATGATAATACAATAGATTTAGAAATAGAAAAAATTAATAAGCAGATAGAAGCTTTAGAGGCTACTTATAATGAAGCTGTTTCCGGAGCAGATTTCGAACAAATAAATACTGCTAAACTAGAAATTGAAAACATAAAAAACAGTTTGGAGTATGCAAAAAAAAATCTACAAACTGTAGAAGATTTGTACAAAAATGATGCAGCAACAGAAAAAGAATTTAAGGATGGTCAAAATTCTGTTGAACAGCTTGAAAATCAACTTGCTATATCTCAAAATCACTACAGTCTACTAACAAAAGGACTATCTGGTAATGTAAGAGATAGGTATGAGGCTGAAATAGAGGTCCTTGCTTTATCTTTGGAAATATTAGAAGAAAGTAGAGAAAAATTTAGCATTTATACAGATTTTAATGGTATAATAACTGAGTTGGATACCTTTAAAGGGGATATGCCACTAGCTGGCAAGAAAATCCTTGAAGTACAAGAAATAAATAACCTAAGAGCCTTCGGTGACTTTATAGTAGAAGATGCCGTGAAAATAAGCGAAGGAATGGAAGTAGAAATATACAGCGATGATATTGGATTAAGTATTGATAATCTTAAAATAGAAAAAATTCATCCTAAGGCTGTATCAAAACTATCAGAACTAGGTATTGAGCAAAAAAGAGTTACTATAGAAATAAAATTGCCTGAAGAGCAGGAGGATTTGATTATTGGTTCTAAGGTTAATATAAAAATAAAAATTGACAGCAAAGAAAATGTATTAATAGTGCCGGAAGAAGCTGTTTATGAAAAAAACGAAAAGTTATATGTTGAAGTATTAGATAATGGTGAAGTAAAAGAGATAGAAGTTGTATTAGGAATAGAAAATCAAGACTTCATTGAAATAATAGATGGGTTAGAAGAAGGACAGGAAGTAATACTGGATTAGGAGGTAGAAAATTAATGAATGGAATAAGACCAGCATGGGTTGAAGTTTACTTAGATAATTGTGTTCATAATTTTAAAGAAGTAAGAAAAAGAATTAATAAAGAAACAAAGGTATGTACAGTAGTAAAAGCCGATGGATATAAACTGGGAGCAATTCAAGTATCCGAAGCATATATAAAAAATGGTACAGATATGCTTGCAGTAGCAGTACTTGACGAAGGAATGGAATTAAGAGAAGAAATAAAAGAATTTCCAATTTTAGTTTTGGGATATACTCCGGAAGATTCCTTTGAAAAAGCAATAAAAAATAATCTAACATTGACTATTTACACAGAGGAACATGGGGAAAAATTAAATGAAATAGCTAAAAAATGTGGAAAAAAAGCTAAAATACATATAAAATTAGAAACAGGAATGAATCGTTTAGGATTTTTGCCTACTGAAGAGAATATTATTAAAATAAAAAATATATATAATATGAAAAATATTGAAGTAGAAGGTATATATTCTCATTTAGCTAGAGCTGATGAAACTGATAAGACATGGGCTTATAAACAGAAAGAGAGATTTGATAGAGTTTTAAAAAGACTTGAAGAAGAAAATGTTAAAATACCAGTAAAACATTTAGCAAACAGCGCTGCTATAATAGATCTACCGGATTTTCAGTATGATATGGTAAGACCCGGGATTATGCTAACAGGTCAGTATCCTTCTAATGAAGTATCAAAAGAAAATGTGAAATTGAAACTTGCATTCAATTTAAAAGCAAGAATAGCAAACCTTAAGGAAATTGGACCAGGAGAAGGAGTAAGCTATGGACATAAATTCGTAGCAGATGACATAACTAAAGTAGCTACACTGCCTTTAGGATATGCCGATGGTCTTCCTAGACTTTTATCTAATAGATTAGAAGTTTCCTATAAGGGTATTAAGTGTAAAAACATTGGTAGAATATGTATGGACCAGTTTATGATTGATGTAACAGGAGTTGAAGATATAAAAATAGGTAATGTAGTAACACTTTACGGAGATGGTAGTGAAAACACAACTACTCCAGACGAAGCAGCATCTATTATAGGAACTATAAATTATGAAATATTGACTATGCTGGATAGGAGATTGCCTAGAATTTATAAATAAAGAAGGTATAAAATGGGGATAAATAATAAGGAAAAAATCAGTAAACTCACATGTGAATTCAAGGATAAAAAACTAGAAAAGAGATTTTTTGAAAAAAACATGAAAAAAGATATGAAATTACTAAGAGGGTTAATTTTGCTACTAGCAGTAATATATCTTCTGTTTTTAATACCTGATTTTCTAATCTTAAGCAATTTTGTTAGTTTTCAGCATACTTTAGTAATTAGAATAATCAATTTTGCAGCATTAATGTTTTTGTATACTCATATAAAAAAAATAAAAAATTATAATTTACAAAGTTATGTAGTTTCACTTATACAAACTTCAATAATAGTATCATATTTTCTTCTAATAAGTAATCATGGGGAAAACTGGAACTACTTTATTAAAATTTTTGATATAATACTTTTTCTTTTAGTTATATATATATTACCAAATAAACTATTAAATAAATTAATAATATCAAATGTATTAAAAATAGTATTTTTTTACACTGCATATCAGAGCGCTAATATAGAAACATTAAATTTTATAGCAGGCATAGCATACACTACGATTATACATTTGGTTATATTTCTCCTATCATATAAAATCGCTTATCACCAGAGATTAAAATATTTAAGTGATATGGAATTAAAATATCTATCTGAAATTGACAATCTAACAGGAATATATAATAGAAATAAATTAGATATAGAAGTAGGAAAATGGATAAAATTAAAACAAAGATACGGATTTGAATTATCAATTATATTTTTAGATTTTGACAATTTTAAAGATATAAATGATAAATATGGTCATGTAGAAGCAGACAGTATATTAAAAAAATCTGTTAATACTATAGAGAGTGTAATACGAGAAACAGACATCTTTGGAAGATGGGGTGGAGATGAGTTTGTGATTCTACTTCCTAAATCAAATAAAGCTAAAGCAGTTAAATTAACTGAGAGAATAAGAAAAAGATTAAGTGATGCAAATAAAGATTTGGAAATTCCAGTAACTTGCAGTTACGGTGTTACGTCAGTAATGAAAGAAGATAGCTTGAATAAACTTTTAAATAGAGTTGATTCTTTGATGTACGATGCAAAAGATGCTGGAAAAGATAGAATAATAAGTTGAAGAGAGGAATAAATGAAAAAAGGCGAAATATATCAAGTTAAAATAGAAGACTATAAATTTCCTAACAGAGGCTTAGGATATTTAGAAGACAAGACTATAGAAGTCAAAAATACCTTGCCGGGGCAGGTTGTCTCTGCAAAGATAATCAAAAAAAGAAGAGGCAAGGTTAAAGCAGAATTTGTAAAATTAGAAGAGAAGGCAGCTTATGAAAGAGAGAAACTTTGCAAGCACTTTGGATTGTGTGG
>JAWOEG010000041.1:0-5558 GCA_046482875.1 Eubacteriales bacterium
GTATTTTTTTGGAAAACAATGTTTACAATATTAAACGTGGAACTCTCATACTTATAAAAAACACTTCCCTTCATAGAACTATGGTAGACAAAAAAATCTATATAAAAGATATATAATTCATTTCCCTGAATCTACACTTTCAGAAATTTCGAGCAAAAAAACTGACTTGTTATCCAAGTTTTGTGGAGATGATATCTGTATACAACTATCAGAAAAACAGCTTAAAAAAACTATTTTAATTATTGAAAAAATAACAAATACAGAACCTGAAAAATTTGGCTCTGATATTTTAAAGGATATAACCTTTGTTGAACTACTTATAATAATTAGTAATTTTTTTAATAATAATACCAATAAAAATTCTACTAGTAATTTTAAATTCAACAAAGTTTATCCAATAATAAAATATATCGAAAAAAATATTGAAGGTGACTTATCTTTAGATAACATTTCTGATAACTTCTATATAAGCAAATACCACCTATGTAGAATATTTAAAGAATCTACAGGTTTTACATTGAGAGAATATATAATCAACACAAGAATATTAAAATCATGTACCTTCTTGAGAAAAGGATGTAATGTCCAAACTGCAGGAGAATTAGCCGGCTTTAATAACAACTCACACTTCATACGAACCTTTAGTAAATTAAGAGGTATATCACCTGGACAATATATGAAAAAGTACAAATAACATTAATACTCATCTAACGTTTAATCTTTTATTATCTGGGTAATAATAAAATGAGTGTAAAACTTTTTAAGGAGGTTAAATAATGGATTTAATTACAAGAGATGATGTCAGAAATCTAATCGAAAAAAACAAAGATATTTCTGTCTCAATTTTTTTACCTACTGAAAAAGGCGGAAAAGAAGCAATGCACGGAAGGATTCGTCTTAAAAATCTTTTAAAAGAAACCGAAAATAGTTTAAAAGAAAACAATATCAATGACAATAAAATAGAAACAATGCTCAAATCAGCTTACAAGTTAGTAGACGATACTACTTTCTGGCAGCATCAAAAAGATGGACTAGCCGTATTTATAACAGAAGATTTTTTTGATTATTTCAAAGTATCGGTGAAATTTGACGAAATTTCTCTGGTATCCAATCAATTTTATATAGTGCCTTTACTATCTCAATTTACCGGAGATGGTGAGTTCTATCTTCTTTCCTTAAATCAAAGCAATATAAAGCTATACCAGTGCAGTCAGTATATGATAGAAGAAATAGAATTGAAAGATACCCCTAAGAGCTTATCCGAAGCATTAAAATACGATGTATTTGAAAAACAAACTTCGGGACATTCCGGATCAGGCTCTACAACTATTATGCACGGCATAGAAACAGAAGATAGAAAAAATCAAGTCTATAGGTTTTTCCAGACAGTAGATACAGGAGTTATAAATAGCGTAAAAAACCAAAACATACCACTCATACTAGCCGGAGTTAAAAATGTTCAAGCTATATACAGAAAAGCAAGCAAACATAAAAACCTAATAGAAGAAGGTGTAGAAGGTAGCCCTGAAGATTTAAGAGAAGAAATGCTTCATAAAAAAGCTTGGGAAATATTACAATCCTACTTTACAAAAACATATAGGAAAATTATAGAAAACTACCAAGAAATTAAAAACACAAAACAAACTTCAAATAGCATAGATGAAATAGCACCTGCGGCATACAATGGAAGAATCGAAAATCTAGTTTTAGCTTCCAAATTCCAACAGTGGGGTTCATATAATCAAAAAAACAATAAAGTAGAACTACATAAAAGAAGTACAAAGGATAATGTA
Source organism: Eubacteriales bacterium (assembly GCA_046482875.1). Classification (GTDB taxonomy): domain Bacteria; phylum Bacillota; class Clostridia; order Tissierellales; family Dethiosulfatibacteraceae; genus UBA8670. The sequence goes on from JAWOEG010000041.1 coordinate 1,794, forward strand.
GAACTTATAAATTTTTCAGCTGTACACACATTCAAAACTAACGGAAATATTTATGTAGTCCCAAATGAAGATATTCCAGGGAAAAAACCTTATATAGCTAAATTCAGATACTAAATAGATTCTAATAGATAGGGATATGTTTAATCATATCCCTATTATAATTTATAAATAAAATATATTGATTTGCAAAAATTTCAAAAATGAAAAGGTGATAAAATGATACAGAAAAAAATCCAAAAACAAAAAGAATTTTTTAATACCAATAAAACAAAAGATATATCCTTTAGGATGCTTCATCTCTTAAAATTAAAAGAAGTCATTAAAGAAAATGAAGATAAAATAGTAGAAGCCTTAGGCAAAGATTTAGGCAAGTCAACATTTGAAGCATATACTTCTGAAGTAGGCTTTGTCCTGGAGAGTTTAAGTTATACAATAAAAAATATGAGAAATTGGGCCAAGACTAAAAAAGTAAAAAGACCTATTTTCATGCCTATATCTAAAAGCTATATTAAATACGAACCTCACGGTACTGTACTTATTATAGGACCCTTCAACTATCCATTCCAACTTATTATAGAACCATTAATTGGTGCCATTGCTGCGGGAAATACTTGTATCCTTAAGCCTTCTGACAAAACACCAAATACTGTTGAGATAATTAATGAAGTAATAGGTGAAGTTTTTAAAAAAGAGCATGTAGACGTAGTAATAGGAAACAGAGAGGCTGTTTCAGAGCTGATACATTCGGATTTTGATTATATTTTTTTCACAGGTAGCGTCCCAGTAGGAAAAATAATTATGGAAGCCGCATCTAAAAACTTAACTCCTGTAACTTTAGAACTTGGTGGAAAAAGTCCTACAATTGTACATAAAGATGCAGATATTAACAAAACAGCTGCTAGAATAGTTTGGGGTAAATTTTACAATTCAGGCCAAACATGTATAGCTCCAGATTATATATATGTTCACAAAGAAGTTAAGGAAAAACTTCTTCAGAATATAAAAAAAGAAATTACATCTTTTTATGGAGATGAGCCTCTTAAAAGCCCTGATTATGGTAAAATCATAAATTCAAAAGAATTTAAAAGACTTTCTGAAATGATAGATAAGGAAAAACTTTATTTCGGTGGAGAAAAAATAAAGGAAAAATTAAAAATTTCTCCTACACTCCTTGCTGATGTAACTTGGGATGATAATGTTATGAAAAGAGAAATATTTGGTCCTATTCTGCCAATACTAACTTACACTAATATTGATGACGTCGTAAAAATAATCAACGATAGACCTAGACCTCTAGCCCTATATTTGTTTACCGAAAATAAATACCTTCAAGATAAAATTGAAGACCAAATACCTTTTGGAGGTGGATGTATAAACGATACTATCTCTCACGTATCCTCCCCTAGATTACCTTTTGGAGGAACGGGAAATTCAGGCATAGGATCCTATCATGGGAAAGAAAGCTTTATAACCTTTTCACACAAAAAAAGCATGATGAAAAAATCCACCCGATTTGATATAAGGTATATTTATCCACCATACAAAGGAAAACTAAATTTTATAAAGAAAATAATGAAGTAAAAAAATATCTCCTTTTAAATTCTTATTAAAGCAATTTCATTCCATTCATATCCAAAACTAAATTAGTATCTGTTATATTCAGTTCTTCTTGAATTGCAGCTCTAATAAAAAGTTCTCTTTCACTTACTCCAAGCAAAACATAGCCAGCAGACATCAAGAGCTCCTGGCTTTCCCTAATATTAAGATTAAGCCCTAAGCAAAGTTTTATAATATAGTCTTTGCTTATGGTTTCTAATTCTCTTTTATTATTTAAAATTTTATTTAGAATTGTGTAATCAACATTAGCTCTATTAGCTAAATCTACTTGGGACTTATTGCTCTTTACATAATGTCTTCTAAGTAAATATTCAAATCCTTCCATATCTTTTCTTTTTCCAACAATCTTCTGTAATTCACTGGCCATATCTCTTAAGTCTTTATCTTTAACTTCAACTTCAACCTGTTCACTTAGACGAATATTTTCTTCTTTTATTTCCTTTAACTTCATTTCCTTTTTAGACTGAAGTGAATTAACAATTTCTATTTCCGACCTTAAATCTTCATATTTTTCCTCGTAGTATAGATCTAAAATATATTCTTCTAAATTTTCTCTATATTTTTTAACAATTTCTTTTATTTTTTTGTTAAGTTCATCACCCTTCATTATAAGTAGCATTTTCACCCTCCAACAATTTATAAACCTATTATATAACAAATTCGAAAATTTAAAAAGAGCACCTATTTTTTGTCTAGGGTATTTAGCATACTTAGGTGTAGTTAGTGTACTTAGTGTAAAATAATTTGACAATAAATTATGAAAATGTTATCTTATAAGAAATTGAATAGTTTCTTCAGGGCAGGGTGAAATTCCCGACCGGCGGTATAGTCCGCGAACCTTAACAGGTTGAACTGGTTAGATTCCAGTACCGACAGTAAAGTCTGGATGGGAGAAGAATCAAACAAGTGTATATTTTTTAATAAAATTTACACTACCTAGAGCAAACACAACCTGAAGGAAATTCCTTCAGGTTTTTTATTTTAATAAAAGGATGTGAAATATTGGAAGAAAAATATATGAAAAAAGCTTTAGAACTTGCAAAGTTAGGGGAAGGATACACAAGTCCCAATCCTCTTGTAGGAGCATTAATAGTAAAGAAGGGAAAAATAATTGCTGAAGGATATCATGAAAAATACGGAGAAAATCATGCAGAAGTAAATGCATTCCTAGATGCATCAGAAGATGTAAAAGGTGCAGATATGTATGTAACCTTAGAACCCTGCTCTCATCAAGGAAAGACTCCGCCCTGTGCTGATAGAATTGTTAAAGAAGGTATAAAGAGAGTTTTTATAGGGATGAAAGATCCTAATCCCTTGGTAGCTGGAAGAGGAGTAGAAATCTTAGAAAAAAACGGGATAGAAGTTAAGTCCGGAATACTAGAAAAAGAAGCTGTAGAATTAAATGAAATATTTATAAAATACATTACGGAAAACAAACCTTTCTGTATCCTAAAAACTGCAATGTCTTTAGACGGTAAAATAGCAACATCATCTGGAGATTCAAAGTGGATATCCAACGAAAAATCCAGGAAATACGTTCACCAGTTAAGACATAGAGTATCTGGAATAATGGTAGGAATAGGCACAGTACTAGCGGATGACCCTATGCTTACAACCAGACTTGAAAATAAAAAAGGTAAAGATCCCCACAGAATTATTATAGATACAGAAGGCAGAATCCCTTTGGATTCAAAAATATTAAATTTAAAATCTCATTCAAAGACGATAATAGCTACAACTGAAAAAATAAGTTCAGAAAAAGTTAGAAGTTTAGAAGATAAAAATGCAGAAGTAGTAATATGCCCCCTGAAAAATAACAAAGTTGATTTAAATTACCTTTTTGACTATTTAGCAAAGATGGGAATAGACAGCATATTAGTAGAAGGTGAAAGTACTTTAAACGAAAGTCTACTAAAAGAAAATTTAATAGATAAAGTTATTACCTTTATAGCACCGAAAATCATCGGAGGCTCCCATGCAAAAACTCCTGTAGCAGGAGAAGGATTTAAATACGTTAAAGATGCAGTAAAACTGGAAAACATAAAAACAAAATATTTCGATGAAGATATAATGATATCCGGATATATAAGAAAGGAAGTGTAGTATGTTTACAGGATTAATTGAAGAAGTAGGAGAAATAACATCAGT
>JAWOEG010000025.1:0-5836 GCA_046482875.1 Eubacteriales bacterium
TAACTTGGATAGAATTGTATATAATGATGAGATTCATATAGAAACAATTAATAATCATTGTAAAACGACATATTATAAACTTAAACGCTTAATAGAAATCGCTGCAGCTGGTGCAAGCATAGAGACAGATGATTTTATTATTGATTCAAATAATAGAAATGAAGTTTTCGAGATAATATACAGTATTTACAAAAGCGAGTATTTAAGTAAAAAAACGAAACAAAAAAAAGGCATAGAAGAAGCTAAGAAAAAAAATATTTATAAAGGAAGAAAGAAAATAAAAGTTTCAAAACCCAAACTCGAAGAAGTTATAACTAAAATGGATAGAAATGAAATTACCGTAGAAGAAGCGTTAAACATACTTGATCTTAATTCAAAAAGCACACTTTACAGGAGAATTAGAGAATTTAAAAAAGAACAGCAGAAGAAAAATGATTAATTTGAAGAGAGAGTATAAATTCACCTTTAAGAATACAATATACTTGCACAAAAAGACTTGCTTTTATAGATTCTGGTGCTATAATTATATTACAACATAAATCGAACTTACTAAATCATAATAAACAAATGATTTTCAAGTAAGAAATTCTAAAAACCTGAAAGTATAAAAGATTTAAAGTTTCAAGAAAGTAAGATGAGTAAGATTTAAAAAGTTGTAAAAAGGTTAAAACCTTAGTAACAAAATTATTAAGTAAGAAAGATCCAAATTTTGAAAAATTAGTTTTGAAGTATCAAAGGTTTTTTAGAAAAGTAAAGCTTGAAGATGTATTGGGAAAAGATTTAAGTAAGATGGATAAGTTGTAGTAACTGTTCTGTATATAGGATGGTTACAAAAATAATCTGTTAGGGTGAATCCCCGAAAGGAGAAACATGAAAACAGAGGTTATTTAGGAACCAGTTCTCAAAGGTAAAACAAAGAGAGCTGGTTTCCTATTTTTTGTGTTTTTTGGAAAGTTATATAAATGAATATTGGTATTTATTAATAAAAGTAGTACAATATTTCTAAGGAGATATTATGAAAAAAAACAGTAAAGAACTTAAAATATTAAAGATAATTTTATGGGTTTATATAGTTTTATGCATCATCATAGCCGGTCTAAATTACGGATATGCGAGAAATGCTTCTGATGATGTTGCTAAGTTTATAACTTGGGGGTGGCATTTTTATGAAAATTGGGTGAAAACTATTTTTATAATAGTAGGAAGCTATCTTACATTAAAGATACTTAAGGATAAAAATACAACTATGAGAAAAAAGAATCTTATAGGTTTTATATCTGCTGCTTTAGTAGTACATATCATCGGACCGATAATTCTTGGTAATTCTGAGCTGTACTTTTTTACTATGCCTTTACCATGGACAACTACACCTCTTCAACTTTTAAGTTCCGAATCAAGTTTTTATATGAGTAGATTTCCTATTTGGGGACTTAATGGCATAACTATGGCTTTAATATTTTTTGTAATTTATAGTTTAGTTGTTTTAGTAGGGACATTGTTTTTAGGGAGAAGATGGCAGTGTTCTACTATTTGTTTATTTAATGGATTTGCATCGGAGGTTTTTGATCAAGCTATACCTTTAATTGGTAAAAGGAAAAAGGTAAAGGATAAAACTGTTAAAATATTATTTGCTTTTAAATGGATATTCTTTGCAGTTGCAGTATTTTTTACTCTATATTGGGTATTACTTATACTAGGGTTACAAGTTCCGGGAGAACCAAAAACTTTGGGAATGATGGAAAATTACAAGTATTTATCTAGTGAGCTTCTTATGGCTATGTTCTTCTGGGTTGCATTTATAGGTAGAGGATACTGCTACTACTGTCCTTTAGGTACACTACTCGGATTTATAGCAAGAGCTGCAGATCAAAAAATAACAACAGACAATACTAAGTGTATTAGCTGCGGTAAATGTGATGATATCTGTCCAATGTCAATAAGGATAAAAGAAAAAGCTGAAGTTGGAGAAGCTGTTGTTGATTCTAACTGCGTGGGATGTGGAAGGTGTGTTGATAATTGTCCTACTAAAACTTTATCTTATTCAACGAAGTTTTTAAATAGAAGAGTGTAATCTGTGTATTTTAAATATATTTTCAGAGGTGGAATAATTATGAATAAAAAAAGAATAATAACAACTTTGATTACAGGAGCAATTTTAGGGGTTTTTTGTATAATTGGAGCTTCAATTCGATCCGGTGGTGAGGCCAGCACTTATTTGCTATTTGCATTGTGGTACAACAGGATAATAATGGGTCTAGTAATTGGTTTAGCTTCTAAGAGAAGTGAAATGACTTATGTTTTAATTAGAGGAGCAGGTTTAGGATTAGTAGTTTCTTTTGCTTACTTTGCTTCTACAGGATTTATAGATGTAGTTAGCTTTATAGCCGGTATAGTTTACGGTGTGATAATTGAATATACTGCTTATAGGTTTGATAAATAAAGGCTTAATATAAATCTTTATTTGCTTTTAAGAATACAATATACTTATGCAGAAACTATTGTATTTATAAATTATAGTGCTATAATAGTATTACAACAGAAATCGAACTTACTAAATCATAATTAACAAATGATTTTTGAGTTAGAAATTCTAAATACCTTATTAATATAGAAGATTTAAAGTTTCAAGATAGTAAGATGAGTAAGATTTGAAAAGTTGTTAAAAGGGTTAACTCTCTAAGTAACAAGATGTTTGAGTAAGAAAGATCCAAATTTTGAAAGTTTGTTTTGAAGTATAAAAGGTGTTTAGAAAAGTAAAACTTGAAGATTAGTATTAAAAAGATTTAAGTAAGGACGATAAAAGTTGTAGTAGCTATTCCGAAAGGAAGGTTGCTTAAAAAATTCTGTTAGGGTTAATTCCCGAAAGGAGTATCATGAAAGCAGAAGTATTGTAGGAACCAGTTCTCAGAGGTAGAACAAAGAGAGCTGGTTTCCTACTTTTTTGTGATTTTACAGTTGATCTAACAAATTAACCATTTCTATAGCTGAAACAGCAGCATCATATCCTTTGTTTCCGGATTTAGTGCCGGCTCTTTCAATAGCTTGTTCTATAGTGTCTGTAGTTAACACTCCAAAGATTACAGGTACTTCAGTATCTAAAGATACATTTGCAATACCTTTTGAAACTTCACTTGATACATAATCAAAGTGAGGGGTTGCTCCTCTAATTACTGCTCCAAGACAAATAACTGCATCATATTTCTTAGATTTAGCTAATTTTTTAGCTACAAGAGGCATTTCATATGCTCCAGGAACCCAGGAGATTTCTATATTTTCTTCTGTACAACCATGTCTTTTAAGACCATCTAGTGCTCCCGAGAGAAGTTTACCTCCTATAAACTCGTTGAACCTTCCTACTATTATTCCAAATTTTTTGCCATCAGCTTTTAACTGACCTTCATATACTTTCATTTAATTTTCCTCCTTCATATTTAGTAAATGACCCATTTTTTCTTTTTTTGTTTCTAAGTAAAATTTATTTTTTTCATTGTGATTCATTTGAATTGATACTCTTTCGACTATTTCAATGCCGTAACCAGATATTCCAGAAAGTTTTTTAGGATTATTAGTCATTAGTTTTATTTTTTTTATACCTAAATCTGCTAAAATCTGAGCTCCAATACCGTAGTCTCTCATATCTTCCGGAAATCCTAAAGCTATATTGGCTTCAACAGTATCCATACCTTGGTCTTGAAGTTGGTAGGCTTTTATTTTATTGATAAGACCAATGCCTCGACCTTCTTGTCGCATGTATAAAAGTACTCCTCTTCCTTCTTTTTCAATTTTTTTGGCAGCTTCATCGAATTGTTCTCCACAGTCGCATCTTAATGAACCAAAAGCATCTCCAGTTAAGCATTCAGAATGGACTCTTACAAGTACTGGCTTGCCGTCATCAATATTACCTTTAACTAGTGCAACATGGTGCTCACCGTTTAGTTTGTTTACATATCCTATTACATCAAAATCTCCGTGTTTAGTAGGCATATCTGCTGTTGCGACTCTTTCAACAAGTTTGTCGTTTTTTCTTCTGTATGCTATTAAGTCGGCAATGGTGATTATTTTTAAGTCGTGTTTTTCTACGTAGTCCATTAACTGAGGAACTCTTGCCATGGTTCCATCTTCGTTCATAATTTCACAAATAACTCCAGCAGGTTTTAGTCCGGCTAATCTTGCTAAATCAACAGCTGCTTCGGTATGTCCTGCTCTCTTTAATACTCCGCCTTCTTTTGCTCCAAGTGGGAAGATATGACCTGGTCTGGTGAAATCTTTTGATGATGCATTATCACTTACAAGTTTAATTACTGTGTCAGATCTTTCTTTTGCAGATATACCAGTAGTTGCACTTGTACAATCAACAGATACTGTAAATGCTGTTTCTTTAGGATCAGTGTTGTCTCTTACCATTGGTAGAATATCCAATTCCTTTAATCTGTCTTTTGTCATTGGTGCGCAGATTAGTCCTCTACCGTATTTAGCCATAAAATTTATAGCTTCCGGAGTAGCTTTTTCTGCAGCCATAAGCAGATCACCTTCGTTTTCTCTGTCTTCGTCATCTACTACAACTATCATTTTTCCATTCTTTATATCTTTGATTCCTTCTTCAACGGTGTTAAATTTAATCATATGAACCTCCTTACATAAATCCATTATTTTTCAAGAATTTTTCATTTAATTCAGAGCTTGAATTTTCAGTTTCTTTTTTTTCGAAATTTAGAAGTTTTTCTATGTATTTACCTACCATGTCGCATTCTAGATTGACTTCATCCCCTATTTTTTTATTAAGTAGGGTAGTTGCTTCTCCTGTGTGAGGAATAATAGATACTTTAAAGGTCTCGTTATCTACATAAGCTACTGTAAGACTTGTGCCGTCTATTGCTATGGAGCCTTTTTCTACTATGTATTTAAGCACTCCTTTATCTGCTTTAAGGGTAATCCATACTGCATTGTCATCTTCTCTAAAGTCTGTTATTATACCTATTCCGTCTACATGTCCCGAGACCATATGACCATCTAATCTATCGCCTACCTTTAATGCTCTTTCTACGTTTACCTTGGAACCGTATTTTAGATTTTTAAAATTGCTTCTATTCATAGTCTCCGGCATTACATCTACGGTGTAGGTATTGGATGTTTTTTTGGTTACAGTCAAGCATACTCCATTGGTACTAATGCTGTCCCCAACTTTGTTTTCTTTTAATATTCCTGGTGCTTTTACTGTTATTTGAGCAGAATTTCCCTTTCGAGTAACTGATGTTATTTCTCCTACTTCTTCAATTAATCCTGTAAACATACTACACTTCCTTTCTTATATATCCGGATATCATTATATCTTCGTCGAAATATCTTGTTTTTATGTTTTCCAGTTTTACTGAATCTTTAATGTATTTAAAACCTTCTCCTTCTACAGGAGTTTTTGCCTGGGAGCCTCCGATGATCTTCGGGGCTATAAAGGTAATGACTTTATCTACTAATTTTTCCTTTAGTATACTTTCGTTTAAAGTACTTCCACCTTCTACTAATATGCTGTCTATACCTATTTTTGCTAAATATTCAAAGAGGTAATTTAAATCCACCTTGTTATTTTTTAGGGGGCATATTACTACTTCTGCATTTTTATCTTCTAAATTTTTAACTTTTTCTGAAGTTATTTTTTCCGTTGTGGCAATAATCGTCTTTGAATGAGATATTAAATTTAATATTTGTGAATTCAGAGAGATTCTGCCTTCTGTATCTACAATAATTCTGTGGGGATCTTTGCCTTTTTTATTTTCAAGCCTTGTCGTAAGCATAGGATCATCAGCTAGTACTGTGCCTATTCCTACCATTATTCCAGAAA
>JAWOEG010000083.1:0-38064 GCA_046482875.1 Eubacteriales bacterium
ATGGTTCCTCTGATTTCCCTTCTACAATAAGCATATCATAACCTGCAAATTTCAATTCTACAGGAAAATAGCCACCTGATAATGCCATGCCAACCGCTCCTGTAAGTGGTGATTTTGTTACTACAGCCATTCTGCTGGCACAGGGTGCCTTTGTACCACTTAGAGGTCCTGAGGCGAAATACATTTTATTATCTTCACCTAATGGATCTGCTTTTGGATCCACCTCATCTAATAAATATTTGAGGCCAAATCCTGTACCTCCTATAAATTTTTTAGCTGTTTCTTCACTTATTTCCTCTTTAGTTATCTCCTCAGTAGTCAAATTAACTCTTAAAATTTTTCCTGTGTAACCGCCTTTTAACATAGAATCCCTCCTAAATTTATTTGAATTAAATAGTATTTAAAAAGGGACATATATCAATTATAATTGATATATGTCCCTTTGCTTAGCGGCGGGCATTAAAATTACTTTTAATACCTTTTCGTTCAATAAAGCCTTTCAGGCTTTATTGAATCGGGACCGTTATTTAGTTTTCCCGAAATACATAACTTTTAACTTGTTTAATTCATTATTAAATTCTATTTTACTTATAGTATTATATCATTAAGATTTTATACTTTCAAGATAGTTAAATTGTTAGCAAAGATCCTTCAGTAGTAATCTTATTATGAGAATTTCAGGATGACTATAACTATGGCTGAACTATTGTTGAACCACTGTTGTGCTATTTTTTAACTACTATTAATCTATCATTTATAATTCCTCTTTTATTACTTCTCCTAGTATTTTAATTCCCTTTTTTATGTCTTCTTCCTTCATATTTGAAAAGTTAAGTCTTATAGTATTTTCCTGTCTATTGTTTGGATAAAATGCTCCGCCTGGAACGTATCCTACATTTTTATCTACGGACTTTTTAAGCATATCTTTTGTATTAATATTTTCAGGCAATTCTAGCCACAAGAATAGTCCACCTTCCGGGTGGGTCATTTTTACTTCTTTTGGGAAATATTTTTTTACAGATCCTACCATAATGTCTCTTCTATTTCCATAAAGCTTTATTAATTCTTGTATATGTTTATCTATCGAGTTGTTTTCTAGAAAATTTACTAATTCCATTTGAGTAACTGAGTTGGTATGTACATCTGTTCTTTGTTTTACTCTAAGATATTTGTCCATTATTTCTTCGCCAGCACATACCCAACCTATACGTATTCCTGGAGACAATATCTTTGAAAAAGTACCTAGGTAAACTACCCTATCCTCTGTATCCATAGATTTTATGCTTTCGACATCCCTTCCTTCATATCTAAGCTCACCATATGGATTATCTTCAACTATTATTAAATCTTTATCTTTTGCTATTTGAAGTAGTTTTTCTCTTCTTTCTTTTGTCCAAGTTTTTCCTGTAGGATTTTGGAAATCAGGAATTACATAGATGAATTTACCATTTTGATGTTCATCTAATAATTTTTCTAATTCTTCCATTACCATACCTTCATTATCCGTCGGTACTTCTATAAAATCGCATTCATAGGCACTTAGCGCGTTTATAGCTCCTAGATAACTTGGACTTTCACAAAAGACTACATCACCTTTTTCTAAGAATACTCTTCCTGTAAGATCTATACCCTGTTGGGAACCGCTGGTAATAAGTATATCTTCTCCTTCAACTTTTGCCCCTGTATTACTCATGCGATCTGCAATCCATTCTCTTAATGGTTTATATCCAGATGAGTTATTGTACTGAAGGGCTTTTCTACCTAAGGTATCCATTACCTCAATTGCTGATGCTTTAATCTGTTCTACAGGAAATGATTCCGGTGCAGGTAGTCCTCCTGCAAAAGAAATTAGTCCCGGTATAGCTGCTAATTGTAAAATTTCTGCCATTTCATTTGATTCCATTCTTTTCATTCTCGATGCAAATCTTTCTTTTTTCATAAATCCCTCTCCTCTCGTATATATTCGAATTATTTTTTTGCTAATCCTTTTTTTCTAAAGCATTCTCCCACATTGTATCTTTTTTTTGCTGATTGAGCCTTACCACACCTATGAGTCCAAGTCTCATTTATCTTTCCTTTTGTTCTTTCTATGTAGTAATTTTTTACTTTTTCATTGTATTTTTTTACTTTTTCATCTTGGTTTTCATCCTGGTAGTAATCCTGTTTTAGTATTTCTTCTTTTGGCAATCTAGGTTTTACAGGAACTTCTTGATCTGGATATCCTAAACAAAGAAGAAATAGTGGTGCTACTTTATCTGGAAGTTTTAAATCTTGACAAATTCTGTCTACGTCGTTTCTAATGCCTCCAACAAATACTCCACCTAAATCTAACAGCTGTGCTGTTATAAGAGCTTTTTGTGCGGCTAGAGCAGCATCTGTAACTGCTACTGTATAATACTCTAGATTACTTAAAGCATCTGAGTCGACTTCTTCAAAATATTTTTCAGCCCTATGAAGGTCAGCACAATACAAAAATACTAATGGAGCTTCTAATATCCAGTTTTGACCTCCTGAAATTTCTTTCAGCATCTTTCTTGTTTCTACTTTTTCTATTTCTATTATTGAATAGGATTGATAATGACTTGATGTAGGTGCCATTTGGGAACTTCTAATAATTATGTCTTTCTTATCTTCTTCTATAGGCCTATCTTTATATTTTCTAATTGATGTATGATTTAGTAGTTTTTCTATTTCAGGTTTCATTTCTATCTCCTTAGTTTCTATTTTGTGAAATTAAGCTTTATCAACCTAGAGTTTAATTGATTATATTACATTTATTTAAATGTTTAAAGAATGTGATTTCGAAATATATTATTTTACTACAAATTGGGTAGTACTTCCCCTATTTGTAGAAATAACCTCAAGTCGAGTATCTATTCGTTCTTTTAGCTCTTCTACGTGAGATATGATGCCTACAAGTCTACCTTTCTCTTGAATATCTATCAAACAGTTTATAGAGCTTTCTAAGGATTCCGGGTCTAGCGAGCCAAAACCTTCGTCAATAAATATGGTGTCAAGTTGGACTCCTCCTGAGTAAGACTGTACAACGTCCGAAAGCCCTAATGCTAAGGCTAAAGATGCTTTAAAACTTTCTCCTCCGGATAAAGTTTTTACAGATCTAGTTTTACCGGTATAGTTGTCAAACACGTCTAAATCTAAACCTATTTGTCTACGTCTAGTGTATTCTTCAGCTCTTTTCATATAGTATCTTTCTTCCGTCATTTTCTTAAGTCTCTGATTTGCTGCATTTATTATATCTTCAAAGAACTCTATCTGTACAAATCTTTCTAGGGATAATTTATCCATACCATTTTCTCCTCTACCGTTTACAAGTCCAGATAGGAAACTGTATTTGCTGTGTTTTTCTTTTAATTTTTCTATTTTTTTATAGCTAGTTTTTATTTCATCTAATAATTCTTTACTTTTTTTTATTTTAGTTTCAAGATTTGTAATGTTTTTTCCGCAAAGAGATTTTTTATCTTCTATTAAATTTATATCTTGTGTTAATTTTTCTGTATCTATAATCTTTAAATTTTTCGTTTCCTTTTCTAGCTTTTCTATATCTAATTTTAATATTTTAAGATTTTCATTGTAGTTTTTTATTTCGATTTCTATTTGTTTTAGATTTTCTTTTTCTAAAGCAGAATTGAAGTATTCTTCTTTATCCTTAAAACCTTTTTCATTGATTTTTTCAAAAAGAATTTTTTTCTTCTTTTCTAACTCTTTTTCAGTTTTCTTAAGGTTTTCCTCTATACTATTAATTTTTGCCTCTAATCTGATTTTTTCTTCGTTGATTTCTGTATATTTTTTATTTGTTTTTTCTTTTAGATTTTGCTTATTTTTAAGTTTGATTTCTAAATCTTCTATCAATTTTAAAATTTCTTCGTATTTTTTATCACCTTTTAAAGACTTATTAATTTCATTAAGCTGAGTTTGGTATTTTGCTATTTCGAGTTCAATAGAGTTTAATTTTTCAGATTTTCCATCTTTTTCCTTATCTAACTTGGTGATAATTTTTTCTAATTCTTCATGTCTTTTTCTTTCATTTTCCGCTTTTCCTATCTCTTGATCCAGTTTAGTTATATCATTATTAATATCTTTTTGTTCTTTTTCTAAAAATTCAATAGAATCTTCATTATTTTCTAGGTCTTTTTGGTAGCTTTCTATATTTTCCTTTTGTCCTTTGGTCCTTTGATTTAAAGCTGTTTCTTCGTTTTCCAATTTATTGATTTGGGATGTTGTTTTTCCAACTTCTTTTTCCAACCTATTTAAATCTTCTTTAGATATATCTTCTCCATGGAATTCTGTTTTTTTCAAATGATCTTTAGAACCACAAACAGGACATGCTTCTCCATCCTTTAGATCTTTTGCTAATATGGCTCCCATGTTAGCATAGTATCTTTCTCTAATATCATTGTAATTCTCTGATTTTTCCTCATATTTTTTCTGCAGCTGTTTTTTGTTTTTCTTAATAATTTCAATTTTTTCTTCAATTTTTTTTATATCATTTTCTGCAGTTCCGATTTTTTTTCTAACTTTAATATTATTTTTAATTTCAGAGGCTCTATTTTCCTTTATTTTAAGCTTGTCCTTTAAATCTATGAGGTTTTCGATATTTTTAACCAGCTTTTTATTTTCATCTGTGTAATTACTTAGATTATTTTTTAAAGTTTTTATTTCTTCATCAATTTTCTCTTTTTCACTTTCAGAGTTTTTTAATTTTTCCAAAATTTCTTTCTTTTCTTCCATTTTAGGAAGAAGCTTTTTATTGGAACTGATGCCTTCTTTTAAATTCACTATTTCTTCTAAAAATTCTTTAGAAGAAACTTTATCATTTTCTCTTTTTATTTTCTTGTATTCTTCATCAACTTTTTCTTTTGTTTCTTTTGTTTCTTTTAATAGTTCTTCCTGTTCTTTTAAATCTCTCCTTTTATCATTGTAGTTTTCTTCAAAGGGTTTAATTTCTAAATATTTTCTACCCTTTTCTAACTTTTTTTCTTGAGAATTAATATAATCTTTTTTTCCGTTTTCAACTTTTAATTGTTTTTCTAGTCTTTCCTTTTCTTCTATTTTTTCATTTGTTTTTTTTGCTTGAATTAATTTGTCGTTTTCTTTTTTTAATTTATTTTTTAAATCTATATTTTCCACTTTTAATTCATTAATGCTTTCTTCGTCTTTTTTAATGAGACTTTCAGTCAAATTAAACATACCGTTGTAGTTGTAGTATTCGCTAACTAAAAATTCTTTCATCTTTTCGTCATCTTTGTATTCAGTTCTACCTGCTGCCTGTCTAAGTAGGCTTTCTCTGTTTTCTATATCTTTTCTCATTTCTTTTTCTATATCTCTGAATCTCTGCTGTATGTTTTCATAGAGAGTAGTGTCAAAAAGCTTTTGAAGAATTTTTTCTCTTTCCTTACTTTCAGCTACTAGCATTTTTCTAAATTCTCCCTGGGGTATCATCATAATCTGGGTAAATTGATCAGAATCCAGGCCTATAATTTCCTTTACCTTTTCGTTGACATCATTTATACCGGAAAAGTTAAGATTTTTACCTATCACTTCAAGTTCTGCTACTGTAGATTGTGTTGTAGTACCTTCTCCAACCTTTTTGTGTCTAAGCTGTTCTGGTACTCTTTTAATTTTATATTCTTGTCCTTTTAGTTCAAATATAAGTTCTACTTGTGTAGTAGTATCTAAATCTGAAAACTGGCTTATAAAGTCTTTTGGTTGTCTATTTTCTCCGCTTCCTTCTCCATATAATACGTAGCTGATTGCGTCAAATATAGTAGTCTTGCCGGAGCCAGTAGCTCCAGTTATTAGAAATAGTGTCTTGTTTTCTAGTTGGGTAAAGTCTATAATTTCCTTGTTACCGTAAGGTCCAAAACCTTCCATAGTGAGTTTTATGGGTTTCATTTATTTAGCCCTCCTATTTCTAAGCTCTTCTTCTGTAATTTCTTCAAATATTTTTAAATCTTCTTTCGGAATTTCCTCACTGGTCATTCCTTTGTAAAATTTTCTTACAATTTCTATTGGATCCATTTTCGTGAATTTTTCTCTATCTATGCTTTCGTAATCTCCTGATGTTTCTATATTTTCCCTTTTTATTTTAAGTGTGTTTGGGTATACACTTCTAAGGGTTTTTATAGGTTCTATGAGTTCACCCTTATCTTCTAAAATAGCCATAATGTAATCGTCTGTATTTGCTAAACTGCTTACTTCTTCTTTTATAAGGTGACTTATTTTCCCTTTTATAATTCTTAGATCTCTAACTGGTTCTAATTTTAAAAATTCTTTTTCTATATTTTCTTTTTCTTTTATATCTATTATCGGAATGGTTTTTTTATGATCTGCTTCTGAAAAAGAGTATTTTAATAGAGACCCTGAGTATCTAATATTTTCCCCTTTCACTCTCTGGGGTCCATGAATATGGCCTAGAGCAACATAATCGAAGTCGTCAAAATATTTTACATCAGCGTATTCTGCAGTCCCTATAGATAAAGGTCTCTCTGATTCGCTGGTTTCGATTTTTTCTGTACCGGTTATATATCCATGGGCTATGCATATATTTCTTTCTTCGGTATTTAATTCTTTTCTGATTGTTTCTAAAGTTTTTTTATATGCTTCATCTTGAGTTTTTATGTCGTTATCATCGTATGCCTTTCTACAATGAAAGGGATCTAAATAGGGTATAGGATAGAAATTTATCTTACCATATTCATCTTCTAGTGTAATTTTGTATGGTTTTTTATCTATAGTCCCATAAGTATAAAGACCTCCAGCCATTAATATTTCACTACCGTAGTGAATTCTATCAGGACTGTCATGATTGCCTGCTATAGATATTATCTTTGCATTAGTTTCTTTTATGATTCTTGTTAATACTTCATTTAAAAGAGCTACAGATTCTGTAGATGGTCTGGATTTGTCGTAAACATCTCCAGCTATTATTAGAATATCTACTTCTTTTTCTTTGATTTGATCTATTAGTTTATTTAAAATATATCTTTGATCATTTATTAAAGACATCTTATGTAAAGTCCTACCCAGATGCCAGTCCCCAGTGTGCATTATTCTCATGATTTCCTCCCGAATTTCTAATTATTATTTTTATTATATCACTGTTTTGCAACCTATAGTGTTATATTAATAAGTTCTTTAACCAAATTGTATTTTATGTGGAAGTTTTTTTCAAATAAAAAAGACCTCTGATTTATAATCAAAGGTCCAAATTACTGATTCTTTATCTATTAGAAAATCCTCTTCTTCCATTATTTCCCTTGTTTCCGTTTCCACTTTGGAAGTCCCTTCCGCCTTTTTGGTTGTCTGTATTTCCTAAGCCAGCTACTGTTTCGCTATCGTTTCTATCAAAGGCTCTTAAGTGGCTTTCTGATGCCCTCATTAGTCTTTCAAAGGTCACCTCTATGTCTTCAGGTAAATCAGTTTCTAAAAAAGCTTTGTACATGTCAATGTTTTTGATTTCAGCTTCAACTCCTATAGCAAAAGTTTCTTCTAGTGACTCTGGTAATATTGTTCTTTCAGCTGCATCGTTTACAGGAATCTCTACTTCATATTTTTCAAATAATGGTAAAAGCATTTCTATATGTCTTTGTTCAGCTTTTATTATATTTGTAAAAGGTCGGATATTTCCAAATTCTTCAATAAGAGCTTCGTATTCTGCTTTGGCTATATATTCATCTTCTATTGCATATTCAAGCATTTCTTCTATAGTCCAAGACTCATCAGCCGCTGCACCTTCTGCACCGAAGTCATCCGCATATGCTAATCCCGACAAACCTACTATTAATACTAAAGTTAAAGTTAAAACTATTTTTATATTTTTCATTTTTTTAATCTCCTTTCAAATCTTTTATTTTTTCTATGTCTAGATTATACGATTAAGTTGTGAAGATTTTATGGAGATTAAAAAAGCCTTTGATTATAAAAACCAAAGACTTTTTTGATAATAATATGTTTTGTTTAGAATCCTATATGTCCTTCTACTGGAACCATACATAAGAACCTAAGCTTTTTGCCTTCTTTTGTAGTATTGACAAGTTGATGCTGAATATTTGGAGGTATAAAGCTAAAGGAACCTTCGCATATTTCGTGTTCTTTACCATCTAGATGTAATGTACCTTCTCCCTCTAATACATATACGTAATGAGGAAAATCGTGTTTGTGATCTGCAGAGTATCCTCCTTCTCCTACTTCAAATAAACGAAGTACATTTTCTTCTGAACCCGTTTCCGGAGATATTAACACTTTTGCTTTAACATTTTGATATTTATCACTTTTTAAGTTAATTACTTTAATATCTTTTTCGTTAGCTGCTATCATTTTTCCCTCCTTAAATTTCTAATCTACAATTGTATGTGGATTAAGTATATTGTTTGGATCGAATGCTTTCTTTATATTTTCCATTATTAACATTTCTCTTTCTGTATACTGCATTGACATGTGCTTCTTCCTCGTTTTTCCTGTACCGTGTTCTGCAGTTACAGTACCACCAAGTTTTATAGCAGCATCATACATTTCATTTCTTATTTCTTCCAAATAATCAGGAAGTTTTCCATCTTCAAGCATTATAAAGTTATGTACGTTTCCATCAGCTATATGACCAACTGAAGGTGCTGTAGTATTATACTTTTTAGCTATTCTGTTTAATTCATTAATCATTTCTGGTACTTTTGAAGGAGGTACTGCTATGTCTAATGCATCTGCGATATTTTCTTTATATGCTGTATAAACGTTACTTCTTATATCTAATAAGGTTTTTTGTTCAGTGGTAGTTTCCGCAATTAGACTATCTACTGCACCATTTTCTTCACACATTTCTACTATTCTTCCACTTTTATCATACAAATCATCTTCGCAGGTTTCATCAAGTATAAACATAAGATCTACTGTTCCCTGTTTTGCTGGATAAGTTATACCTAGATGTTCTGCTGATTCTAGAGCTGTTTCTTTTTCCATATATTCGATAGCTAATGGAGTTATGCCTTCTTGAAGTATTTTTGGAACTACGTCAGCAGCTTCTTCTTTAGAATCAAAAGATACTACAAGTGTACCAATGTGTTTATTCTTCGGATATAGTTTTAATGTTGCCTTCGTTACTATACCTAGAGTTCCTTCACTACCAATTATCATATGTAGCAAATCGTATCCCATATTATTCTTTATCAGCTTTCCACCAAAATTTACTAATTCTCCAGTAGGAAGAACTATTTCTACTCCTTTTACGTGATTCCTCATAATACCGTGTTTTACAGCTCTTACTCCACCGGCATTTTCCACAACCATTCCTCCGATTTGTGCTCCTTCATCACCTGGGTGAACAGGAAAAAACAGTTTGTCGTAAGGTGATAGAGCTTCTAATAAACCTTCTAGTGTCATACCTGATTCTACAGTAATCATAAGGTTTTTATCATCAAATTCTACTACCTTGTCTAATCTTTCTAGTGAGACAATAATACTTGGTTGAGTTGGTATTGCAGCACCGCAAAGTCCTGTTCCTCCTCCTCTTGCAACTACTGAAACTTTGAATTCGTTAGCATATTTTACTATTTCAGATATCTGTTCTGCTTTTTCTGGTTTTACAACTATACAATCCTCATCTGCAGTAGGTCTGATCTTGAATTCTGTTTCGTCGTAAAGATAGCTTTTCATCTGACTTAAATCATCTACTACATAGTCTTGTCCTACTATTTCAACCATTCTATCAATTATTTGTTTTTCCATTTCTTATCCTCCATCCTAATGTTTATTATGCTTCTACTTTCCATCCTTTAATTCCCTTTATTAATAATGGTAATATTATAACGAAAATCGCAATATATCCTAAAGTTCCGTATCCTTTAGCTATTAATGGAAGTAAACCAAATTGAGCTATACTCCATGTAATAACAACATATATAATTGATGATATGATACTTCGTTTTGTTTCCATTTCTTTTGATTTCTCAGGACTTTCGTTTCTACCCCACCAGGTAACTATTCTTTGGGTATTTCCAAATATAAGGTTAACTCCAGTAGATACGGCTCCAATTAGTATTAATATAGAAATCAATGGTACCATCCAACTTGCACCGACACCATTCATAACAACGAATAATGATGGTACGCTTTCAGTTAATATTCCATCTTGATAAAATGACATTACTCCTAAGGTTGCTATCATCAAAATCCCAGCATTAATTATGAATCCCCAGGAAGCTGCTTTTTTAGCAGTTTTAGCGTCCTTTAATGCATGACTATGTGCCAGATAGGCTCCTAAACAGCAAGACTGGAATCCAGCATAAACAATCGAACGCCAAATAGCATCCCACAAAGTAGCATCACTTGGTAGTGCACCGCTTCGCAGCCCTGCAATATTTTCTGTAATTATAGACCATCTGGCTATGATATTTGGTATATATACAATAAATATTCCCAGTATTAAAAATATTGCAATGTATGATGCTGCTTTTCTTACTACTGAAGCTCCAAAGATAGTTAATAAGAATATTGCTCCTGCTATTAGAACAGTATTCATTAAATAATTTGTTCCAAATACTGTAGTTAGTGTCGCTCCTCCAGTAGCAAAAGCAACTGCTGTAGCTGTTAGCAGAATCAAGTTAAATATTATTTCAAATACATTAGCCATTACTTTTTCTACAGGTTTATAAAAACTTTCTGCCCAACTTCTATAGTCAAATACTTTATGATCTAAAGCGAATTTCCAGGCATAATAGAATATTACGGCTTGTAATCCTTGTGATAAAATAGGTGTAAATACTCCATACCAACCAAATTTAGTGTAGTACTGAACTACCTGTGCCCCTGATGCAAATCCTCCGCCAAAGTGAGTTGTGAACCAAACAAATGCAACAGCGAAATATGCCGGCATAAGTTCTTTTACCGCGTCTTTTTTTACATTAAGTTTTGCTTCTTTCATTTTTATCCTCCTTAAAATATATAAATAAATTAAATTATTTTGAAACTACCCTCCTTTATTTATTATTTTTTATTTTGTTGATTAATTTAGGTACTATTTCATAAATATCACCAACTATACCGTAATCTGCAACATTAAATATAGGTGCTGATGGATCCGTGTTAATTGCTAGTATTCTTTCCGAATCTTTCATACCCGCCAAATGCTGCGGTGCTCCTGATATACCACATGCTATATAAAGCTTAGGTTTAACTCTATTACCGCTGTATCCAACTTGATGAGATTTTTGAATATATCCTTCATCTACTAAAGGCCTCGAAGAACCAACAACTCCCCCCAGAGCATCTGCTAGTTCTTTGATAAGTTTAAAATCTTCTTTACATTTTAGCCCTTGTCCTGCAGAAACTACCACTTTTGCTTCAGATATATTAACATCTTGATGTTCAAGTTCTTTCAGCACTTTTACTAAATTATACTCAGTAACACAAGGCTTTTCTCTAATTACTTTTCCTTTACGACTATCATCTCTTTCGTCTTCATCAAATTCTTTATATCTTACAGTAGACATCTGAGGCATATTGGATGATTTTATATGAGCTAATATATTTTCACTAAAAGCAGGTCTAATTTGAATTAATTTATTATCTTCTTTGTCAATTTCTAACCCTGTGCAGTCTGCTGTTAGTCCCGTTTTTAGAGCTGCAGCTACCCTTGGAGCTAAGGATCTTCCGAATGAAGTTGCTCCAAATAAACATATTTCAGGATTTATTTTTTTTAACAAATCTATAATATTTTTAGAATAAATTATTTCTTCTGGGTTATTAAACATTTCATCTTCTATGTAATATACTGTATCTGCACCTTTAAGTATAAGTTCTTGAACATCCATATCTTTTGGTCCTAGCACTGCACAAATGACAGGTTCATCCAACTTGTCTGCAAGCTGTCTTCCTTTTGCTATTAACTCATAACTAACTCTATGTATCTTTCCGAATTTTTGTTCTGCAAATACGAATACTCCGTTATATTCTTTATTCATACTAAGCCTCCAGTACCTTTATTTCTTTAAAAATATTAATTAATTCATCTGTTGCTTCTTCCATATTATCTCTCCATAATTTTCCTTTTCTTTGGCTTTCTTTTGGAACTTCAATTCTTTTAACTACTGTAGGTGATCCTTTTATACCTACTTTTTCACCATTTAAGTGTTCTTCTAGTTCTTGATATCCCCATACAGTAATTTCAGCTTTTCTTGATCTCATTTTATCTTTAAATTTAGGTAGACTAGGACTGTTAATATCTTTAGTAACTGTAAGCAATCCAGGTAGTAGCATTTCTTTAAGGTATATTCCTTCCCAAATATCTACTTCCGCCCTTAATAAATCTGATGCTTCTTTTATGTCTGAAACATATGCAAGGTGAGGAATGTCTAAGATTTCTGCTATTTCAGAACCTACTTGTCCAGTATCTCCATCAACGGTTTGCATACCAGCTATAACTAAATCGTAATTTTGTATTTTTTTGATTCCCGCTGCTAATGTTAAGGAAGTAGCCCAAGTATCTGCTCCACCAAAATTTCTATCACTTAATAAAATTCCTTGGTCTGCTCCTCTTGCAATAGCTTCTTTTAAAGCATTTTCTGCTGATGGTGGCCCCATACTTAATGCTGTTATGTGAATATCTTCATCTTTTCTCTTTAATTGCACTGCTGCTTCTAAAGCATTTAAATCAAATGGATTGATTTCTGTACCTGCTGATTTTCTATCTATTACTCCTTTTTCCCTATCAAACTTAACTTTTTCCATATCTGGAACTTGTTTTATTAATACTACTATGTTCATTTAATCCTCCTTTATAAGCTTGTTATTCCGGTACCCGGGTTAAGAATGTTATTTGGGTCAAAAACTTTTTTAATCTGTCTTAAAATATCTAAATGTTTTTCTGAATATTGAATATTAAGTCTGCTGTTTCTTATTTTACCTACTCCATGTTCTGCTGTTATTGTTCCTCCCAGTCCAACTGCTAGTTCAAATATATTCTGTGATAGTTCATCGTAGTTTTCTGGTTTAGTTCCATCTTCTGTAATAATAAAGTTGTGAATATTCCCGTCACCAACATGTCCAAAAGATGGTATATATGCATCATATTTTAGGGATAGTTTTTCTATTCCATCCATATAATCATTTATACTTCCCATTGGCACACATACATCTAGGATGTCTACCACCTTTGACTGTACACTAGGATATCCGTGACTTCTTATTTCTAATATTGCTCTTTGTTCATTGTATGTTTCAGCAATCAAACTATCTACAGCTCCATTTTTTTCGCATTCTTCAACTATTTTCTCACTTACTTCATATAAATCATCCTGGTTTTTTTCATCAAGTATAAAATATAGGTCTACTTTACCTTTTTTCGCAGGCCATTCTAAGCCTAAATCATCCGCTGATTTTTCCATGAATTGTCTTTCTAAGTATTCTATAGCAAGAGGTGTAATTCCTTTTTTTAGTATCTTAGGTACAACTTCTATTGCAGATTTCTTATCGTCAAAAGATATTAATAAGCTTCCTGAATTAGAGGATTTAGGATAAAGTTTTAGATAGGCTTTTGTTATTATACCTAGGGTTCCTTCACTTCCTATCATTAAGTGAGTTAAATCATATCCTGTATTATCCTTTATAAGTTTTCCTCCGGTTTTTATCACTTCTCCTGTAGGTAGTACAATTTCCATTCCTTTTACGTGATTTCTCATAACTCCATGTCTTACTGCTCTTACTCCTCCTGCATTTTGTACTATCATTCCTCCTACCTGTGCTCCTTCATCTCCAGGATGAACAGGGAAAAACAAACTATCATGTTTCTTGAATTCTTCTTCAAGATCGAATAATGTAACTCCTGCTTCGCACTCTACCATCATATTATTGTCATCTATCTCTAATATTTTATTCATTCTTTCAGTCGATAATATTACACTGGGTTTAATTGGAACTGCAGCACCAGCACAACCTGTCCCACCTCCCCTCACAATCGTGGTAACGTTTTCATCATTACAAAAACACATTATTTGAGAAATTTCTTCAGTTGTTCGTGGTTTAACTACTATACAATCACTACAAGCTTGGGGTGCTATTGCTTCTTCCGTTTCATCTTTAATATATGGCTTTACATCTTTAAGGTTAGACACCACCCAATCTTTCCCTACAATTTCTTCCATCTTTTTAATAATATTTTTGTCCATTTGTTCCTCCTTTTCGTATTGGTTCTACCATAAGTTTTTATTTCTTTATATTTTCATTATTTTATATCTTAATTGTCATTGGTTCTACCATACCTGTGTAAAACTTCCATAATTTGTAATGGTTATCCATCTTCAAATTGGTTCTACCACAAGGCTAAAGACAACTAATTAAAATAATATTATCATATGATTACGATTTTGTAAATGGTTCTACCATAAGTTAATTTATTAACGATTTCATCTTATATTAATAGCATTTTTTTATGTGATTTTAAAATTCAAAATGCTTAATAATCATATCCATATGGATTTTCATAGAATTTTTTGCCCTTTCCTTGTCTCTATTTATTATGGAATTAAAAATTTCTTCATGTATAACTTCTAAAATACCCTCTGGTTCATTCTCTTCAACCACTTTTCTAATATTATATGTGAACAAATGCATGACTGGAGAAATAGCATTATAAGTATATTGTATTATGCTATTTTTTGCTGCTTTATTTATTATGGAATGAAACATTTCATCATATTCTGCTTTTTTAGATTCATCTTTTGTATTTATCATAAGTTTATAATATTTTTTTAATTCTAATATTTCTTCATCGGTTATTCTTTCAGCTGCTAAATATGCTACTTCAGTTTCTATCATTTTCCTGTATTCAAAAATATCTTTTTCACTTACATTTGATAATTTAAATGTTATTAAAATAGGTTCACTAACCCATTCACTAATATCTTTTTTTATAAAAGTTCCTTTATTTGATCTATATTCTAATATACCTATAGTAGCTAAAGATTTATATATTTCTCTAACAGAATTTCTGCTAGTTTTTAATTTTTTTTGCAATTCTCTTTCTGAAGGTACTTGGTCACCTTCTTTTAAATTCCCTTCTCTAATTTCAGTCACAATATACTTAAGAACTATGTTGCTTACTTTATTGCCTTCATAATTATAATTGAATTTATATTCATAATAATATTTTTTCATTACTGAAATATGACTTATCATAGCATCTACAGCTTCTTTTGGGTTTTTACTTATTACGGCCTCATATATCCTTTTATGATCATTATAAATATCTTGAGAACTAATTCCTTTTAGAGCTTTTTTTCTTATATCACCTATAAAAAGGTCAAGAATTGTTTTCATAGCATTGTATATATTTATTATTATGAGATTTTTAGTTAATTTAGCTAACTCGTAATGGAACATACTATCGTATTTACTTCTTTTATATTCATCATTATCAATATTCATTTTATTAAATATTTTTGTTAATGATTTTACTCCATAGTCATCTATTTTTTCAGCAGTTAATTTTGCAACTTCTTTTTCAATCATATTTCTAAACTCAAAAATATCTTCCCCAGTATTTCTATTAAGCATAAAGCTTATAACCATTGGCTCTGAAAAGAAATTATAAAAATTTTCATTTATATAAGTTCCCCTACCTTGGTTTCGGATTATCAAACCTGTTAGTTGAAGAATTTTCAATGCTTCTCTTATAGAATTCCTGCCTACATTTAAATCTTTAACGAGTTCTCTTTCTGTAGGTATTTTTTCTCCTTTTTTTAAATTTCCTTTATTTATTTCATCTGATATATGTTCAATTACTTTATAGTATGTTTTATCTGTTTCCATATGTACCATTATAACTCCTTGTAATATTATTTTACTTATTGTTATTTTAATAATATCAAAATTTAACAAATAATGCTATATTGATTTTGTAAGTTAATAATATTTATATTGAATAATTTTTCTGAAATTAGGTAAATGTATAAAGAGAGATATTATATAAATAATAAAGGAGTGTTAAAATATGACTAATATAAAGAAAAACATTGAAATAGAATTAAAGGAAATAAGACAAGAAACTTCAGATGTTTATTCATTTATTTTTAATAGACCGGAAAATTTCAAATGGAAACCTGGACAACATGGTGTTTTTAAATTTACAGATAGAGAAGTAAATGAAGGAAAAGATTTTAGAATTTACAGTTTTGCTTCTATAAATGAGGAAGACATGATACTTTTCTCTACTAGAATAGTTGATGAGCCAAGTGAGTTTAAGAAAAACTTATTAAAATTAAAACCTGGCGATGTTATGACAGTAGATGGTCCTATGGGTAAGTTTACCATTAAGGATTATAGTAAGCCTTCTTTAGTAATGGCTGGTGGTATTGGAATAACACCTATAAGAGCATTGGTTAAAGATGTTCATAAAAACAATGTTAAGGTAAATGATATTAAAGTCCTGTATTCAGATGACAGAGGAGAGTTTGCTTTCACAGACACATTAAAAGAAGCTGGTGAAAATAGCGAAGGACTGGAAGTAGTATTTATTTCTGATAGAAATGAATTTACAGATAAAATAGATGCTTATGCTAAAAAGCATAAAAATAATTCCCTTTACTATATCTCAGGAACACCTGGCATGACTAGTTTTTTTAAAGAAAAATTAAGGGGATTTGGAGTAGATAAAGAAAATATTGTAACTGATACTTTTATGGGATATGAATAAATTTAAACTTTTAAGGAGTTTTGAAATTAATCAAAACTCCTTTTTTTATATCTTTTATTGAAATACTACTACTTTGTTTTTATTTTCTCGTTTTGCAATATATAAAGCTTTATCTACTTTTTTGTAGCTTTCTTCTCTAAATTCATCGTCTTCTGGACCTATTTCAGTTACACCAAAGCTTGCAGTTATGTATACCGACATATTATTCACTTCGAATCTATACTTTTGAATTTTATTCCTTAATTTTTCTGCTATTTTTTCTGCAGTATCTTCCCTAGTAAATGGCAAAAGTATAATGAACTCTTCTCCACCCCACCTTCCTACTGCATCAGTAGCTCTTGTACTCTTTTCAAGAAGTTTAGCTAATTTAATAAGAATTTTATCTCCTACTGGATGGCCGTATTTATCATTTATGTTTTTAAAATCATCTATGTCTAATATTATAATCGATGATTTATACCCATTATGTTTTATTTGCTTAAGCTCTTCCTGAATTATTTCGTCAATTTTTCTTCTGTTAAATAATGCGGTCATATGATCATAAAAAGCTATATTAGAAAGTTTTGCATTTTTACGTTTAAGTTCCTTCTGCTGTTTTACTATTTTTCTATTTTGAAGGATTGTTATCTTTGAAGTTTTCCAAGTTATAAAGGAAATGGAAAAACTTACCACAATAGCTGTTAAACTTTGAATAATTTGTCCTGTTAAAATGTTTTTATCTGGTTGAAATAAACTAAGGGTAGTAAGTATCAAGAATAATAAAGTGCCGTAGTAAAAAAATGATACTGAAGGCCTTATATTAAAAACAGCAGCTACCAAAACCGAAGTCATAAAAAACACCATAATACTTTTTGTAAACATCTGGTCTAATAATGTTATAATTACACCTGTAATCAATATATTTATAATAAACATATTGATTATAATTCCTACATTTTTCCTATACTTATCAAGCTTTCTATATTTATTAGAGTAATATGAAAAAACTGGAAGCATTAATAAACCATAAAAATGAATTCCAAAAAGCATCTGCAAATAAACATCTACATACAGAGCGTCGTTGTACTCAGTAGCAATGATTATGATATCAATTATAATCAAGGGTATAAGTAAAATGCTAAGGTAATATACTCTATTTATGTTAATTGCTTTTATCTCATTTGAAATAGATTTATTTTCATCTATATTTTTTTGAATGCAAGAAACAAATTTATCCAATATAATCTCCTATGGCTGCACATATATAATTGTTATTTTAAAATTCACTATTAATATCTTATCATTATTTTTACGTATTTTCAACTTTAATGTTATAAGATAATAACAATTTTATTGTATCATAGATTTATGACTTATAATGGTATATTGGAAATAAATTTTATATCTTTATATCCATATTCTTTGCATAGTTGTACCCGATTTTATATATTTCTTCAGCATAACTTGAGTCTAGTATATTGTAGCCTTCCAAATCTCTAATTCTTATCGCGTAATCACAAATTTTTAGTTTTTCTTCATTTAAAGATTTTACACTGATGTGAAATATTCTTTCTGCTATATCCGTAATTTTTTCTACTTTTTCAACTTTTTCTAGGGGCATAATTTCTACAGCTATAATTATGTCACATTTATCAACTAGAGGCTTGACTGGAACGTTATCTAATAGTCCTCCATCTACATAAAGTTGCCCATTTATTTCAACTGGAGAGAATATTATAGGAATTGATGAAGATGCCTGTACTGCTTTAACTACATTACCATCTGAAATATATTCTAATTTACCAGTCAATATGTTTGTTACAGATGTATAAAACGGAAGTTTTAAGCCGCTAAAATTAACGCTTGATAACATTTCACTTAGTTTTTCCCCCATTCTTTCTAAACTCATAAATCCATTTACCGGCATTTTTATTTTTGCAAAATCTGTAAGTTTATTTTTTTTCATTAATCTATATGCTTCATCAGATGTTTTCCCTGAAGCTATCAAGGATCCAACTATAGCTCCAGCACTGGTTCCAGATACTACATCAATTTTTATACCTTTTTCTTCTAAAGCTTTTAACACCCCTAAGTGAGCAAAACCTCTAGTTCCTCCTCCGCCTAATGCTATACCTACTTTTTTCCCTGACATTTATATCACTTCCTTTTTAGTTTTTTTTAATTATACCATGAATTTAAAATATACAAATAAAAAGATAACAGAATTAAACTGTTACCTCAATTTATTTTTTTATTTTTTAATCAAATACTATCGAATAATAATCTTTATCTAATATCTGTTCAGAATAATAGAATCTTCTTTCAGTTTTTTCTAATGTTTTTTCAACATAGTCTTCATCTAGTATAACCCCTTCATTTGGTATGAATTCTTCTTTTACAGAATCATATCTTCCTTTGTCTGTAATAAAGCTCCTATTATGAAATATTACTAGAGGTTGAGAATTGGAAAAAATATCTCTACCCATTAAAAGTCTTGAGTCGTATTCCAGCCCCATTAGGTTCATAACTGTTGGTATAATGTCTAAACTAGATACGGGTTTATCTATTGTGACTGGCTCAATTCCTTTGCTGTATATTATTAGACTCGATTTGTAAATTTCAAAGTTAGTTTCTAATTCATTACCTGCTAGTTCATCTAAGTTCTCTTTTTCCATTCCGTAAGGATAGTGATCAGGACTCATTACAATTAGTGTGTTCTCAGCTATTCCGTATTCTTCCAGCTTCTTAAGTAAGTACTCCATAGCTCTATCTAGTTCTATATGAGTAGCAATATATCCTTTACCTTCTTCGCTATAAGGGAGATGTTCAACTAATTCTCTATTTTTTCTTGCTATATAATTACCGCTAAAGGTATAACGCATATGTCCGCTCATAGTAAGATAATAAGTGTGAAATGGTTCTTCATCCATATATTTATCTGCTGTTAATTCCATCATTTCTAGGTCCGACTCCGGCCAAGTTTCTTCTACATCTAAACCGTTTCCAAGACCTATGTATTCATATCCCAAGTTTGGGTGTGATAGATGTCTATCGTAGTATGTATAGTAGTGATTGTGATATGCCTTGGTAGCATATCCTTTCTCTTTTAGTTTATTTCCCATTGTATACGGCAAATAGTTATCCCTTGACTCATACATACTCCAAACACCAGGTTTTGGTATAAGTCCTGTTGTGGCTACATATTCCCCATCCAAAGTACTCACTCCCCATAAAGGATTGTAGAAATTTGTAAAATTGTAACCTTCATTTTGTAATTTATAAAGGGTTGGAGTTAGATCTTTATCTATTGCCAAACTATGAAATGATTCAGCTGTTATCATAATAAGATTATAATCCTCAAATTTACCTGTGTAGTTATTTTTTTCAGAAGGTTCTACAGCCTTAAAATATTGATGCATATTGTTTATTATTTCATCCTCTTCTTCTTCTATAAGTTTGTCAAAGTCTATTTCTACCATATTATATTCAATTTTTTTATCTACATTACTATTTTTATTATGTCTTATTTCATCTTCTAAATTATCCCTAATAACCTCTTCAGGTTTTTCAACAAATTCCGGTATTTTCTCTTCTTCTTTAAATCCTAAAAAATTTTTATATAAATCTACACTCATAGTTGAAACTAAGCCTAGCTTATTTACTGCCAGTGTTGGTTCTGGTATTTGTATGGGAGAGTTTGATGATGATTTTACTATTTGTCCTCCTTCATTATATGTGTATTTTATTCCTGAAACTATTAATATTATTATTAACAAGCTTATTACTCTTTTAATCCAAGAATTGTTTGTGTCTACTGGTTTTTTGTATGTATTTCTAATATAAAAAACAGATGGAGCCACCATTAACAATATCCAGTGTAAATTTACAGCTATTTTATATATAAGATCCTTAATAAATCCTATAGCTTTAACAGCTTTAGCTGCCGAATATACTGAATAGAAGGTTTTAAAAATATTGTAGTAAACCATTTGTGATACATATAAATATGTGACAAATACTATCATTATTATTAATACAGTTTTTTTTCTTTTGGTAAAAAACGAACCTATAAAATCTATTGTTATTCCTATTACTATAGCAATAAACATAGAGTATACTAAGCCGATATTCAAGAAATTTGAATTTATGTTAATCCTTAGTATTAATTCCATGTAGTATACAATCGCTGTTATAAAAACTATATTTCTTATACTAATTTTATGTTTTAATTTCTTATCATTATTTTTTGTCATAAAAAATCCCTTCTTAATAATTACCTTTATGTTTTAGGTATCTATATATTAATACAAGGGATATTTATATTCAAGTCTATGGTGTTTTTTTTATAAAAGTTTAATAATCTAAAGTAATTCAGGATATAGTTGAAATCTGTTTGCTAATGTTTTAACTTCTCCTTTTATATTTTCTAAAAGTTTTTCATTTCCTATGTTTTCTGCTACTTGATTAATAAAATTTGCTATTTCTATCATTTCCTTTTCCTTTGCTCCCTTAATAGTCATAGCTGTTGTACCTATTCGAACACCACTTGTTACCATTGGATTTTCAGTGTCATTTGGAATCATATTTTTATTTACCGTTATTCCAACTGATTCAAGGGCTTCGTCCAGGGTTTTACCAGTTATATTTTTTGGTCTTAAATCTACCATTACAATGTGATTATCCGTTCCACCTGTAACTATTCTAAAGCCTAACCTATCTAGTTCTTTAGCTAATGTTTTAGCATTAATAGCTACCTGCTTCATAGTTGATTTATATTCTTCTGTCATTGCTTTTTTAAAAGTATATGCCTTTGCTCCCATAATGTGCATGTGCATTGAACCTTGTGTTCCTGGGAACACTGCACTATTAATCTTCTTTGCAATTTCTTTTTTACAAAGTATAAATCCACCTCTAGCTCCTGCTAGGGTCTTGGTAGTAGTTCCAGTTACAACATCTGCATAAGGTACAGGTGAGGGATGTATCCCTGCAGCTACCAATCCAGCTACGTGGGCCATATCTACTAAAAAGTATGCATTTATACTTTTAGCTATATTACTTATTCTTTTATAATCTATAAATCTCGGATAGGAACTTGCTCCTGCAACTATGATTTTAGGCATATTTTCATTTGCAAGCCTTTCTATTTCTTCGTAATCTATTATTTCTGTTTCAGCATTAACTCCATAAGAAATAGCATTGTAAATTTTCCCTGAGAAATTTACAGTAGAACCGTGAGTTAAGTGCCCACCGTGATCAAGTTTCATACCTAATATTGTATCACCAGGTTTAATCAAAGCTCCATAGACACTTTGATTTGCCTGAGAACCTGAATGAGGTTGGATATTTGCATGTTCTGCTCTAAAAAGCTTTTTTGCTCTTTCTATTGCTAAAGTTTCAATTTTATCTATAAACTGATGTCCTGCATGGTATCTTTTTCCTGGAAATCCTTCCATTGTTTTATTTGTTAGTACACTTCCCTGAATTTCCATAATTTCAAGAGGAACAAAACTTTCTGAAGCAATCATTTCTATGCCGTTTTTCTGTCTATCAAATTCTTCGTTAATAATATCGTATAGTTCAATATCAGATTTTTTTAAATTCCCAAGCATTTTATCCTCCTGTCTTATCTTTCAATTTTCTATAAGCCTAGAATTTTTATCTAAAAATTCTAGATATTCTTCTTTTGTCATAGCCGGTTCAAAGTTTTCTATAATTTTATTTGCTTTTTTTGCACCATCAAATAGTAAGTCTACTACTGTTAAAGCCATAATTTTTGCCGGTAAAATATATGCGGTTTCAGGATCGGTAATTTTAAAATTTCTAGTATGTAAATTACCTTGTACTCCTCCTATAAAAGGATGAATCGATGGCATTAGATGTAGTACATCTCCAAAGTCTGTAGAACCACCAAATTCTCCACCCTCATTGATTTGATCTTCTGAAACTAAAGAAAGTGCATTTTCTTTGAATACATTATCCATATCCTCATTATTTAGAAGTGGTAAATATCCTGGTATCTCTGTTATTTTAACCTTTGCTCCAACTGCATCTGCGCCAGCTTTCAAAGCTCTATTTACTTTTTTATTAGCATCTTCTATTCCTTCTATTGTTCTACCTCTTACGTAGGTCTCCATTTGTATATCTGCAGGTACTACATTTACTAAGTCTCCACCTTTTGTGATGATAGGATGAACTCTTATATGATCTCCATCTAAAAATGTTTCTCTATTTGCATGAATATTATTCATAGCAAGCATTGCTGCATTAAGGGCATTTACTCCTTCTTCCGGTGCACTACCTGCATGAGCTTCCTGTCCTATAAATTGAACCTTTTTACCTATAAATCCATTTCCTTTTGAACCTATGACTACTTTTTTATCTTCAGGAAGATTTAAGGAGTGAATCATCATAGACATATCCACATCATCTAAATATCCTTTTAGTATTAATTCCTGTTTTCCTCCAAAATATGTCATCTTTCCGTCTTCTTTTAATTTCGATCTGTATTCAAGCTCGACGTATTCTTCTGCTGGAACACCTATGAAGTCAACCTTTCCATCTAATTCTTTTATTGCATCTGATGATATTAAGCCTATAGCTACTCCAAGCATAGCTGCAGTTTGTATGTTATGTCCGCAAGCATGTACTGCTCCAGTTTCTTTATTTGCTTTTTCATGTTCGTAGCAAATTACAGAATCCAGCTCTCCCATTACAGCTATAGTAGGTCCATTTTTATCTTCATTAGCTTTTGCTCTAACACCTGTTACGGCTATATCTTTTTCGACTTCTAATCCTAATTTTTCAAGTTCTAACTTGATTAATGTTGTTGTTTCAAATTCTTTATAACCCAGTTCAGGATTTTCAAATATCTTTTCCCCAGTGGAAATTATTGTTTCTCTATTTTTATCTATTTCTTCCAGTACTTTTTGTTTTATTTCTTGTTTGTTCATTTTTTATCTCTCCTTTAAGTTGAGTGTTTAAAAAATGGGCAACCAGAGAGATTGCCCATTATGTTATTATGCTTAAATAATTCCTTGAATTGATAATACTATCTGTGAGATTATTGCTGAGCCAAAAAATGTACCTACGAATGCAGCAAATGCTACTATTACTATTTTCCAACTTAATTTTTTTAGGACTCCTAATTTATTACCTACTGATAAACCTGCAAATGCAAGAATAGGTGTAGTTGTACCTAAGAATTCTACATTTCCTGTAGTTGCTAAAAACCACTCAGCTGTCGGCATGAAAGGCATACTTAGAATAAGAGCTGTCATTGTTGCCCAAGCAAAAGCAGGGAATTTAATCTTTGGAAATGCTGCTTTAATTATTAAAGCAAGTTGTGAAATTAAAACTACTACTATCATTCCAGGTATTGATGCTGCTATGTTTCTTCCAAAACCTATCTGCTGTCCAATTAGAATTACTATTCCTACTAAAATCAAAAGTTTTAACTGTTCTAATACTTTACCCATTTCAAGATCACCCATTGTCTTTACCTCCTCTACCAATTATCGGCTCTAAGACGTCGTATAACTTATTAACTAATGGTATGGATATGAATATTACCACATATAATCCTGTAACTCCTGTAAGCATATTACTTGTTGCCGCATATGCCAAAACTGTATCAGATAATGATGGATCAACTGCTGCTGCTAGTGAAGATGAAG
This sequence comes from Eubacteriales bacterium, assembly GCA_046482875.1. GTDB lineage: Bacteria > Bacillota > Clostridia > Tissierellales > Dethiosulfatibacteraceae > UBA8670. The sequence continues at coordinate 24,352 of JAWOEG010000083.1, forward strand.
CTGCAGTCATCATACTCCCACTTCCCATGCCTGATGCCATAGCTAATGCCAAAGGATGAAGTCCTGTTGCTAAGGATAAGGATCCTAGTAATCCAAAGAATATAGTTCCAAATACTGTACCTATTAAGTAAGTACCAAGTGTCCCTGTACCTTCTGGTGAATCTATACCATATTTCTCACCCATAATACCTAAAGTTACTTCACGACATATACTTACACTTGCACCAACTGCTTCTCTTTTAAGCCCTAATAATAAAGCAATTGGAAGGGCAACAAATATCGTTGCTACGTTACCTAATTCCTGAAGTAAAAATGCTGGCCCTGCGGAGATTATTTTTAGTACATTCGGTCCTACTAATGTACCGTATTTAACTCCAAGTGGTAATAATGATATCATAACCAAAGGTCCTGCAAATTCTACTACATCTGAGTTTACCAATTTCTTAAGTGGTGGTATTACTTTTCCTAGTATTCCAGGAGTAACTAACATACCCATAATTACTGCGAACAACATAGGAAGTAAAGTAACTGTTGCTATACCTACTGAAAACGAATTAATACCTATTAGTTCTGAAATAATTACAATAATAAGTACAGTAACAAATCCTTTGATTAATGCTCCTGAAAACATTTTTTTGTCTGCCATTTCTTTTGTTCCTCCTCATTAAATTATTTTTTATATTAACTTTATCTTATTGGGTTATTTAAAATAAAGTTATATACTTGAAAGTTTTACAAGTGCTCCCAATAATACATCTGCTCCTGTTTTTACGTCTTCATATTACTCCTCGCTTAAATAATCAAAGGCTGATTGAGCATATATACCTGCTCCTACCCATAAAGCCTTTTCATCTATATTAAAGTTTTGGGAATGCCACTCATTTACTATACCTTCTGCTTCATTCCTTACTCCTAAGAAATAAAATGTTCCCGGTACTTCCTGCTGGTATAGGGCAAAGTCTTCTCCTCCGCCAGTTCTTTCGGGCATTACTACGCCCTCTTCTCCTACAATTTTTCCTACAGCTTTTTTACCAATACCTGCAGTTTTTTCTTCATTTATTACTGCTGGAATTGTAAATTCATAGTCTAGTTCTCCAGTGGTATGGTGTGCTTCACAGGTCTTTTTGATTATATTTTCCAATAAATCCGGTAGTTGTTTTCTAACTTCTGGATTGTAAGTTCTACAAGTACCGGTCATTTCTACACTTTCACTAATAACATTATTTGCTTTTCCTGCATGATATGTTCCTATTGAAACTACTGCTGTTTCAAAAGCTGATACTTTTCTAGATACTACAGTTTGCAAATTCATAACTACTGCTGATGCAGCAACAATGGCATCTCTTGCTTTATGAGGTACTGCTCCGTGACCGCTTTCTCCGTGAACTTTAATTTTAATAGTGTCTACTGCTGCCATTAAAGGCCCTTCTTTTACCCCAACTTTTCCTGCATCTATATTAGGAGAGTTGTGAAGTCCGTATATTGCATCAACATCAGGATTCTTTAAAGCTCCATCTGCAAGCATAGCTTTGGCACCTTCGTTTATTTCTTCAGCTGGTTCGAATATGAATTTCACCGTACCGGGTATCTCATCCTTTACCTTACTTAAAATAATAGCAGCTCCAATAAGTGATGTCATATGGCTATCGTGACCGCAGGCATGCATTTTTCCATCAACTTTTGATTTATATGACACTTCATTTATTTCAGTAATTGGTAAGGCATCTATATCTGCTCTTAGTCCTACTACCTTCCCTGGTTTTCCACCTTCTAGTATTCCTATAAGACCAGTTTTCCCTACATTTTCTTTTACTTTTATTCCGTTCTTTCTTAATATTTCAGCTATTTTTTTTCCCGTTTCTACTTCTTCAAAACTAAGTTCCGGATGCATATGAAACCATCGCCTAATTTCAATAAGTTGATCATGAATTTCCTGTGCATATTCTTTGAAATTAATCGTCATAATAATTATCCTCCTTTATTGATTTGGTATACGAAAGGGTCTCTAATAGTGATTTGTTACACTTAGCTATTCATTATTTTCAATATGTTAAGTATTGTTAATATATTATATTATAAATTGTTTTATATAACAACCTATAATTATAATTAATGTGATTATTTAAATTTTAACGGTTTTAGCTATATATAATATATTTTTATTGCAAATACAAAAAAACAACCCCTTTTTGATTTGAGATTGTTTTTTTGTATATTACGAATCTTTAATATATTGAAATCTTATATTTTTAAAGAATTTATAGTTTTATTATCATATAAGCTTCTCTTAAGGCAGCAACGCTTAAAATTATAAAACTTATTATTATGCCGACTACATTTTCCTTTTTTATTTTTTCTTTTTTGTTTTCAGGTATAGGAATTGAGGATGTTTTAAGATTTTTGGAGTAATTAGTAGTAATAAAATCTGTGGATACAGCAAATAAACATCCTGCCATTATCTCATAAATTCCACTTCTTCCAAGAACACTTAGATTAGGTGCCATCTTTTCACCTATTGAAATACTAAAGGAGTTTGTTCCAAGTACTATTCCGTACATTATCATCCAAGCTAATGGTATCAAGTATCCGAAAGAGAAGTTTTTTACTTTTAATATGTAATTTCCAATCAAGATTATTATCCAACCAACAGAGTTTAATCCAAATATAGTTAGGAATTCTTTAATCAGGGTTTCCGCAGCTGCTTCTCCGGCCATTCCTGGAAGTATTCCAATACCTCTTATTATGCCCTCAGGAAGTATGAGGTAAGATATTGTCCAAGATATTAAAAATAGTATTAAGCTTATTATGTAAAGAGTAATAAATCTTATAATGATTTTTTCATTACCAAGCTTTTCATTGATATAGTTTTTCATTAGAACATTTTCCCTTCGCATTCTTCTCTTTCAAATTCTATTTCTATAGTTACATGTTCTATATCTTTACCAGCAAGTATTTTTCTGATATTGCTTTTTAATTTAATTATTTCTTCACTATTATATTCATCAGGTATTTTAATGTGAGTACTAAGCATATTTCTTTCCCCTTCAATAGTCCATATATGAGTATGATGTGCTGATATAGCTTCGGTCTTTTCTGCTATTTCATTTTCTATTTCTTTGATGGATATATTTTCAGGTACTCCTTGTAAGAATACATTTAGTACTTTCTTTAGGTTCTTAATCACATTATATAAGATATATATCGTTATACCAAAAGACATAAGTGGATCAATAACAGGTATATCTTTATAATTTAATATTATACTTCCAATAAGCACAACTATCCACCCTAGTACATCTTCTAAAAGATGCCAGGTAACTACTTTTTCGTTTAAAGACTCACCCTTTCTAAGCTTTAGAACAGCTGCTCCATTGACAATAATACCTAGTACAGCAAAGGCTATCATGCCCTTAGCATTTACAGACTGAGGGTTGAATATACGGGGTATAGCCCTGGATAGTATAAGTACAGAACCCCCTAATAGCACAATACTGTTAATAAGTGCTCCAAGTAGAGAAAATCTTGAATATCCAAAGGAAAATTTATAATCAGGACCCTTTTGTGAGTAGTTTTGCAAATACCATGATATCCCCAGAGAAAGAGAATCTCCAAAGTCATGAAGAGCATCGGATAGTATGGCCATACTATTTGTCCATAATCCTCCTATGATTTCTATAATTGTAAAGCTTATATTTAAGAAAAAAGCTATTTTTATATTTCCGCTTCCGTGATGATGTCCTGAATGATCGTGATTGTGTGCCATTATTTCACCTCTAGTGATTTCAAATTCATTAATTATTACAATCCTAACTTGTCTAATGTCTCTTCCTTTGGATAACCTTTTTCATCCCATCCAAAGTGTTGGTAGTAGTAATGTTTCATTTCTAAAAATTTATCTCTATCCATAGATACACCCTCTAAACCACCATTTTCCAATGGTTGATATAACCTTTTTGGTAGTTCTTCATAGACTTCATCTATACCAAGATCGTAGTTTAATTTTCTAGCAGCTGTGATACCTCTCTCCCCAACTTCCATACATTCCTCTGGAGTGACGTTCCATCCTGTTGATGCATTTATAAGTTCCATAAATTTATCTACAGGCATTGATCCTCTTGGTGCTGGTATGAAGTCGCACATGCCTACCATGTTTAAAAATCCCCACCACTTTTCCATAAGAGCATAAAAATCTGCCTTGTCTTTTCCATATGCCATCGGGTCAGCCGGTTTTTTAAGACCAAGGATTTTTACAGAGTCAAGCATAGGTCCTTCTTCTGTGATCATTGTGTCATGGGCTGCTTGCATATGGTCTGCTCCTGTAGGGGATACTGAATATCCTAGTCCTACTCCTATTTTTCCTCTCGGTTCATGCATTGGCAGCTCCTGTCCTTTTACATGCATTGCAAATACTTCTGATTCACCACCAAAGATTTCTGCTGCTTTTTTTACTCCTTGTGAAAGCACCTTACCAAGACCTTTTTTCTCTGATATGTCTTTTATGAGCTTCAGTAATGATTCTTCGTTTCCAAAGTGTAAATCCATTCCATCAGTATCATCCTTTCCAATTATTCCTCTTTCAAAGCATTCCATAGCAAAGGAAATTGATACACCTGTAGATATAGTATCCAAGCCAAAATCATTGCACATTTCATTAGCTTTTGCTATAACATCTAAATTCCCTATACCGCACATTGATCCCATAGCTCCAATAGTTTCGTATTCCGGGCCTCCAAATTTTGGATCTACTTTAATATCTTCCTTATTTACTTCTACTACTCTTTTACATCTTACAGGACAAGCAAAACAGGCTCCTCTTTGAGTAAGTATAGTATTTGCCATAGTTTGTCCGGATATTTCTTTTGCTTTTTCAAAAGAACCATCTCTAAAGTTTCTAGTTGGAAGCATTCCTGATTTGTCAAGACTTTCAACTCCTGCTGCAGTTCCGTATAGATAAAGTCCTTTTGATAGTGGTTTATCCTTTTGATACTTTGCATACCATTTGCTTATTTCTGTTATTTTATCTTTATCTTTAAAGTTGATTCCTTTTGTTCCTTTAATTGCTACTGCTTTAAGGTTTTTACTTCCCATTACAGCACCCATACCATTTCTACCACAAGCATGCTTTAGGTCATTCATTACACAAGCATACCGAACCTGATTTTCTCCAGCCTGTCCTATTTGAGATAGCTTTAATCCTTTATCCTTATTTTCTTCTTTTATTATGTCGTTAACTTCTCCGTTTCCTTTACCCCAAAGATGTGATGCATCTCTTATCTCAACTTCCTCATCCTTAATAAGCAGGTATACAGGTTTTTCAGATTTTCCTTCCACTATTATGCCATCCCATCCAGCTTTTTTTAATTCTGCAGCAACGAATCCTCCAGATTCTGAAATTCCAAATCCACCAGTTATAGGTGATTTAGTACCCATTACCATTCTTGAGGTACCACCAGTTGGTATTCCTGATGCTAAACCTGTCATAAAATACAGTGGATTTTTTTCTGAATATGGGTCAGTATTCTTATCTACCCTATCTTTTAAATAGTAATATACTAATCCTTTTCCTCCCATATACTTTCTCATATTTTCTTCGGACAAATTTTGACTTCCTATTTTTCCTGTTGTTAAATTAACTTTTAAAATCTTTCCCGAATAACCGTAACTCATAATTTAACTCTCCTTCTTAATTTAACCTCCACCAACTATAGGTAGAACTATTAGTTTGTCTTGATTTTTTACTGTAGCATTTTTATCTACTTTTACATCATTTAAATAAAAATTTGCATATCCAAGATTTTCTATTCCCATTTCTTCAAGAATTTCTATAACCTTCTTAGGCTCATCTAATTCAATTGACATTTTACTATTTTTATCTCTTTCCTTTAAAAAAACTTCGCTTATTTCTATTTTCAATTTTTTTCTCCTATTACTCTCTATTATAATTTTTACACTATATATAATTTATTATACAGGAAAAACTTTTTATTTTCATTTAGTTTTTTTTATTTAGATGATATAATAATAATAAATCTTTATATTTTATTTTCAGGGAGTTTATACTATGAATAAGAGAGCTCGTAATACCGCTATAGGAAATATCTTCATTGTAATGATGGCAGTAGGAAGCTATGTAACTTTTAGCTTATATATATTGCCTTTAAGCGAAAGTTTAGGTGTTTCCGTAGGTAGAATATCAATAATGTTTAGTATTGCAGGATTTACGGGTTTAATAACCTCCCTATTTCTAGGTAAAATTCTTGATTTTTTCAATATAAAAAAGATAATTGTAGCAAGTGGAATAATGTTTTTTATTTTTTTCTTTCTACTCTCTACTGCAAAAAGTATCTGGTTTATTTATTTAGGAGGATTTTTTTCTGGATTTAGTCAAATTTTATCAGGTTATCCTATTGCTCAGGTATCTATAACTTGGTGGTTTAAAAAAAATACAGGAAAACTTATGAGTATGCTAAGTATCGGTGGGGGAGTATCAGGAATTATAATGGTACAGGTTGTAGCCAACCTACTCAAGAATGTAGGTTTACAAAAAACTGCGTTTATTCAGGGTTCCTTTGTTTCACTTGTCATTATTTTATCCGGACTATTTTTAATTTCCAACCATCCAAAAAAATACGGTATGAATGCTGTAGGAGATAAACAGTCAAAAGAAACTGAAAAAATAATAATAAATGAAGTCAAAAAAGATGAACAAGGCTTTAGTGATTTTAAAAAACAGCCTGCTTTTTGGATGGTTTTAAGCGCTTCTTTCTTTATCGCTGTAAGTATTACTGGATTTGTGACACACGCCTCTGTTTACTTTCAAAGTACTGGACTCGACGTAACTAAAGCTGCTTTATGTGTTTCTGCTTATAGTTTTGCAAGGTTGGGATTTGCTCCTTTTTACGGAATATTAGTAGACAAATATGGGCCTGGTTTTTCTACAGCTCTGTATGGTTCTGCAACAGCTATAATATTCTTCATGTCTTTTATTCTAAATGGATTATTTGGTGGTATCATTATAGCAGTATTTGTAGCATCTTCTGCTAGTATGGCGGCAATGATGGGTGCTATTAGTTTCAATAAGATCTTTGGAGGCCAAGATTCAAATCATTTAGTAGGTTATTCTCACGCAGCAATTAATATAGGTGGTATATTGGGCTCACCTGCAGCTGGTTTTATTTACGATTATTTTGGTAGTTACGATTTATTTATGGTCATAGCTGGTATTTCTACAATGCTTTCTGTGATTTTAATATCCTTAGCTTCAAGCAAGAAAATATCACCGATAAAATAAAAAAGATGACTTTCTTTACAAACCCGAAAGATCACCTTTTTTGTTATAAATTAAATATAATATTTTTATACGCTTTCTATTTCCTCTTTTTTTCTCCTTGGTATTAACACTATAAGTATATATACTCCTATAACTGGTATAACTCTTAAAAGACTGAAGCTATCAATCTGAAATGCAAAGTTTACATAAGCACCAACTACTAAGGTGGATGTAAGCATTATAAGGGTAGACTTCAGCATATCTTTAGGTCCTAGTTCTCTTAATAATATAACAAATGTTGCTATACAAGGGAAATAGATTACCAAAAGAATACTCATAGTAAGCATCTGTTTAGCTGTCAACCCTAATGGTATAAGTACTCCCATTGCTAAATCTTTCCTCAAGAATCCCATAATCAATGCCTCTATTGCTTCTTCAGGAACTCCAAATATATTTTTTAATACCGGTCCTGTAGCTTTTGTTAGAACTTCAAATATACCAAGTGTATAGAATATATTGATTATAAATACCCCTAGTAATACCATAGGCAAAGCTTCTTTTAGAAATCCTAGTATTCTCATCCAAAGTTTCTTTAATACAGTCGTAATACTCGGCATCCTAAATGATGGTAGCTCCAAAAGTAAATCATTACTAAATCCTGGAACCAATTTATTCATTAGAGTTCCTATGAATATCCAAAGAACTACCAAAACAGCGAATAAATAAAGCAGGTATTTTCCACCAAAGGATCCTAACAATCCTATAACCATTGCCATTTGAGACATGCAGGGTATGGTTGTTGCCATTAATGTACTTGCTATAAATTTTTCTCTTTTGCTTTCCAAGTTTCTTATAGCTAAGGCTGCTGGGACATTACATCCAAAAGCAAGTATTAGAGGTATTATAGAAAAACCATGTAGTCCTACCCTATGCATTATATTATCGACTAGGACAGAGATTCTAGGCAAATATCCTATATCTTCTAATAGGCCTAGAACAAAATAAAAAGATATTATATAAGGTAAAACTGCTGCTAAAGGTATATAAATTCCTGTTGTTAAAAGTCCAAAGGATTGCTCAAAATCCATACTTCCTTCTATTAATTCTCCAACAATTAAGTCATGAATAAATCCTTCTCCACCTAAAATATTACTCAGTTGAACAATTATTGGCCTATAAATAGTTTCGAAAAATGGTTCCGCAATATATCCTATAAATCCTTCTCCAACAAATCTTATTACAAAGAAAGATAAAAATAATACTATAACTGCAATCGGTATTCCTGTAAGGGGCCTTAGTGTTAAATCTTCCATAAAATCTGAAAAAGAATGTTCTTTATAGTTTATATTTTGAACATCATTAATAATTCTACCTACTTCAGCCCAACGGCTTTCATTATCTCCGTAGTTATGCTCTACTACTTTATCATAGTCGAATCTGTTGATTAATCCTTTAAGTCCTATTCCCTTTGTTGCCGAAGTTGGAATAATAGGTACATTAAAGTGTTTTTTTAATTTATCAACATCTATTTCAATACCTTTATGCTCAGTTTCATCCCAAAAATTAAGGGATATAATCATTGGTATTTTTTTTTCAAGAAGCTGAAGAGTTAAATTTAGGTTTCTTTCAAGGTTTGTAGAGTCAACAACGTTTATTATTAAATCTCCTTCATCAAGCATTTCTACCGCTACTTCCTCAGCTTTATTAGTGGGTTCAAGGGTATATGTCCCGGGGACATCTATTATTTCAACGATTTCATCTCCCCACTTCATATGTCCTTTAGTAAACTCTACAGTAGTCCCTGCATAATTAGAGGATACTACGCTAGTTCCTGTTAATTTCGAAAAAACTACACTTTTTCCTACATTGGGATTTCCTAATAATAATACCTTTTTCATTTTACTTCCTCAACTATTATTCTTGCAGCCATTTTTCTCCCAATAGCTACTTTTGTACTACCAGACATAACTGTTATAGGTCCTCCTACAAAAGAGTTGTTTAAAACAGTTATTTCATTGTTTAATCTTATACCTAGATTTTCTAACTTAGTTTTCATATTTGAGCCGCCATCGAAGGCTATTACTTTACATTTTTTGTTTGCATTTATTTCTGTTAGCTTTAATTTTGTCATTTTACTCCCTCTCTTAACTTACTCAGTATTTAAGTGATATTTGTTTTCATTTACAAGTATATTAAATCATAGACTTAATGTCAATATCTTCATGTGAAGAGTAATAATGTTATTATATTTATTCCTCATCACTTAGTATAAGCTGATCTTGTTTATTGAAAAAAGTTCTATATCCCAACTGTACAAATAATATTACCGTTAGAGATACACTACCTAATATTCCCATCATTATAGCTATCTGATATTCTATAGCTGTAACGGGAGATGTCCCCGATAGTATTTGCCCGGTCATCATTCCCGGCAAAAAAACTATTCCCATACCTACCATTGAATTTATAGTAGGTAGTATAGCTGAATCAAAGGTATTATCCACTATTTCTTTTGCTGCGATTTGGGGTGTTGCCCCAAGCATAAGAGAAGATTCTACCATATGTTTCTTAGAATTCATTCCATCTACTAATCTATCCACTCCCAGAGATATGCCTGTCATAGAGTTACCAATCAGCATTCCAGCTATAGGAATAAAATATCTAGGATTGTACCATGGAGATATTTTTACAACTACAAATAGGAAGAAAATTAAGCTTGCCAAAGTACCTGCGGCCATAGATCCAGCTATTATAGTTTTCATTTTTTTAGATAATTCTCCTTTGGTTCTTTTATATATATTGTTTATAGCAAATATTTCCATAGCAATAATAACCACTATAGTAACCCAAGGATTCATATTTTCAAATATGTAAACAAGAACATAACCTGTAAATATCAACTGTAAGGTCATTCTAATTGTGGATACTATTATTTCTTTTTCTCTTGAAATACCTCTAACCTTTACTATTATAAGTACTATTAGGGAAAATATATATGCTGAAGCAACCTGGATAATATTTAGTTCTATTATACTATTCATTGTCTACATCTCCTTGATATGCTATTTTTCCTTTTTTTACTTCCACTATACTGTCTCCAAATTCTTTAGCTATTCTTTTTGTATGAGTTACCATTATTAAAGTTTTTTTGGTTATTTTTACATGGTCTACCATTTTTTCAATTACAAGACGTTCCGTTTCTTCATCTAGGGCTGAAGATGGTTCATCTAATAAATAAACATCTGGATCTAAAAGTATAATCCTACCTAGTGCCAATCTCTGCTGTTCTCCTCCAGACATTTTTTCAGCGTCATCATCTAGGGATTTAGTAAGATTTACTTCTTCTAAAATTTTTATCAAAGTATCATCTTCAGGTATATTATCTTTTTCACTGAATTTTAAACCTATTATTAGATTTTCTCTTACCGTTCCTTTGTAAATTGCTGGAGACTGAGGAAGCATTACTACCTGTCTTCTAAGCTCAACAGAATCTATTCCATTTATCGATTTATCCATATATTTAATTTCTCCACTATCTGGACTTATTAATTTGTTGAATAGCTTAAGAAGCGTAGTTTTACCACTACCGCTTTCTCCCACTATACAGGTTACTTTATTTTTTTCTATGTGGAGATTTTCAATATCTAAAATATTTTTGTACTTTACATTTTTAAAATTAAACATTCTGCCTCCTGTATTTACTTTCTTTAATACATTTACCCATCAGGATTACTTTTATTCTTAAGGGTATTAGGTTGTTTTAATTATCTAGTTTTAAAAAAATTCCACCCAAATTATATCTACATTATGCTATAATAATAAAGTATGTTTTTTTATTAACTATAAATCTACTTGGAGGAAACTATGAAAAAACTAATATCTTTAATCCTATCACTTATTCTTATTTTGTCCAATTTTACGATGTTTGAAATATACGGAATTGATACTAATGATGACCAAAATTCTTATTCCAATGGTTCTGGTACTATAGATGATCCTTATTTAGTAAGCAGTATTGATGATCTAAAGGAAGTAGGTGAAAACCTTGATAAACACTTCAAACAAACTCAAAATATAGATCTTTTATCAATTGATGATTGGACTCCAATAGGTACTTCAGATAATCCATTTACTGGTACTTATGATGGGGGTGGATTTAATATTAGAAATTTAAAAATAGCCTCTGATAAAGATGGCAGTGGTCTTTTTGGTTATATTTCAACTGATTCAGCAATTAAAAATATTAATCTAGTTGAGCCCAATATTGATCTTTCTATTAGATTTGTTGGTTCTTTAGTTGGTTATAGTAATGGAGGAATCATTGAAAATTGTTCTACTATCAATGGTTCTATAAGCGCCGACGAATATGTAGGTGGCCTAGTAGGGGTCGCTAAATCAAGTTTAATTACCAATTCTTTTTTTGATGGAGATGTAGAGGCAAAATTTACTGATGAAAGTAGAGTTGGTGGTTTAGTTGGGTATACAAATATTATTGATGATAATACGAAATCAACGATTATTGAAGAATGCTTTGCTGACTCAACTACAACCGGTGGTCAGTTTTCAGGAGGTTTAATTGGTGATAGTAACTCAGGTATAGTTAAAAACTCTTTTTCTTCAGGAATTGTAAATGGTTCTAGTAATACAGGAGGACTAATAGGAAATTTTGAACATTTACCAGAGTTTGACAGTAAAATCGCCAACTGTTATTCCACTTCATCCGTTGATAGTAATGAATACACCCCCTATGGTGGATTAATTGGTAATTCTAATGAAGAATCAGAATTAGTTACTTCATCTTATTGGAGTGAAGAAATATCAGAAGTTGATAAAAGCGACGGAGGTTCTAATCTAGAAACTTCGGATATGAAAAATAAAGAAAAATATGCAGGATGGAGTTTTGAGAGCATTTGGGCCATAGATGATAACACAAATACTGGTTATCCTTACTTAGTAAATTTACCGAAACAAAAGTTGAGAATTTCCGGTGATTTTTCTGTTGAAGACAAAGAGTACGACAGTACAAGCGAGGTAGCCTTATCTTCAGAAAATTTAACCCTATCAGGAATATTTATCGACAAAGATAGTAATAGTGTCAAATTAAATCCTGTGGCCAGTTTTAGTGATTCAGAAATAGGAAAAAATAAAATTGTAGACTTATCTAACTCTTATTTAACAGGTGAATATTCATTTTTATATGGTATTGATTTTGAAGATTCTCCTACTGCTTCTGCTAATATATATGGACTTGCTGATTATACTAAAACCTATTATGTTGAGCCATTAGATGAAGGGGAATACTATATCTATTCTACTTCAACAGGGTCCGGACTAGTAGGAAAAACCATTACTGCTTCTGCCATTAAAATAGATGGATTTACTTTCAATGAAGAAAACAGTATTACCTCTGGCAGTATAGATGCTGAAGGTTCTCTAGAATTAAAGTTATATTATGATAGAAATATATATACGGTAACCTTTGAAGATTTTGACGGCAGTATTATTGATACCCAGCAGGTGAAATACGGAGGAGATTCATCAGCACCATCTATAGTCAATAGAGAAGGTTACGACTTTTTAAAATGGAATACAAATTTTACCGACGTAAAAAACAATTTAACCGTATCAGCTCTATGGAGTGCTCAAAGTGGTGTGAATTATAAAGTCAATCATTATACTGAAAATTTAGATGGAAATTATATCCTAGACCGAACAGAAACTCATTCAGGAACTACTAATACCACTGTTTCTGCTTTAGCTCTAACATTAAAAGGATTTATTCTTAACGAAGGAGAAAGTATCACTTCCGGCAAAATAGCTGCTGATGGTTCCTTAGAATTAAAATTATATTACGATAGAGATTTATATACAGTGACTTTTGTAGACCATGACAGTAGTATTATTGATACTCAAAAAGTAAAATATGAAGGGAATGCAGTATTGCCTGAAAATCCATATAGATCTGGATATAGATTCACCGGTTGGGATGGTAGCTATGAAAATATAACTAAAGATACAGTCATTATAACTGAATACATAAAAAGAAAATCTAAATCTCCTTTAAAAAATACTACTGATGAAGAAAAGAGAGATGAAGTTTTGAAAATTGAGGTACCCTCCGTAGATGGTCACTGGTCTGAAGAAGCCGTAGAAGAGCTTGTTTCAAGAAAAATCATAATAAATTACGAAACTTTCCAACCTGAAGAAAGTATAACAAGAATAGAATTTGCTGATTATATAATTCGAGCTTTAGACTTATATAAAGAAAATAATCCCTATAAAATAAATTTTACAGACATAAGTAATGACCACATATTATCAGACTCTTTAAAATCTGCTTTAGAACATGGAATAATAAAAGGGTACGAAGATAAAACTTTTAGACCTGAGAAAACAATCTCAAGACAGGAAGCTATGGTAATGTATGCTAGAGCTATGAAAAT